>CAYNNY010000006.1:0-41253 GCA_964398555.1 uncultured Verrucomicrobiales bacterium | reverse complement strand
GTTTATTCTATTTTTCCATCTCTCTCAGTTCTTTGAGGTTGGGCATAAAAAAATATTCATGCTCGAATAGAGGCACTCGCACCTTAGACTCCAACTTTCAGATGATGCAGTTCTAGGTTGTAGAATGAAAAGGGGTCCGTGAATTGTGAATTTTCCTATTGTTAGTGCTTATTGTTAGCATGGCAAAATCTCCCCTCTCAAAGACTAGCCGCTGTCGCGAATCCTGACTAACTGCCGCCGAACCCGGCATCCACCAACGGCCTGATCACGCGTCGTGCTTGGCTGACATCGCACAACGGGTGTAATGAGCTGGTTAAGCATCACTCTTGGCAAGTTGTTGATTGATCCACTCGGTGAGATCTTGATCATCTGGTTTGACGGATTGGAGGTATTTGATGGCCTCTAGTGTCTTTTTACCGTCGGTGTCTTTCGGGGTGTAGGTTTTGGTGAATGGGATATCGGCGGGTAGGAGGACATCGTTACTGGCCAGTGCGCAGGCGCGGGCGATGGTGTTTTCGAGCTCGCGGACATTGCCTGGCCAGCGGTGGTTTTTGAGGTGGTCAAGCGCTTCATCGCTGAGGTGAAGCGGCGGGATGCCGTTACGTCTGATGGTGAGGCGGAGGAAGTGTTCGGCAAGCAGGGGGATGTCTTCAGCGCGGGCTCTGAGTGGGGGTAGGTGAATTTCCACCACATTGAGTCTGTAGAAGAGGTCTTCGCGAAACCGCTGATGGGCGACTTCTTCGGCGAGGTTTTTGTTCGTGGCGGCGACAATGCGGACGTCGGATTTCTGGAGGTCGTGACCGCCGACACGGGCGAAGCTGCCATCTTGAAGCACTCGCAGAAGTTTGACCTGAACGGAGGCAGGCATGTCACCGATTTCATCGAGAAAGAGGGTGCCACCATCGCATTGTTCAAAGAGTCCGGCACGGCGGCTGATGGCGCCGGTGAAGGCTCCTTTTTCGTGACCGAAGAGTTCGCTCTCTAGCAAGTTTTCAGGGATGGCTCCGCAGTTGATGGCGATGAAGGTGTTTTTGGCGCGTGGTGAATATTCGTGCACCGCATTGGCGACGAGTTCTTTGCCGGTGCCGCTTTCCCCGGAAACAAGCACGGGGGCATCGGTGCGGGCGACGCGGCCGACGATTTTAAAAACATCTTGGAGGGCGCGGGAGTTGCCGATGATTTTGACGCGGCTGTCTGGGGTGGGCGAGGGCTTTTTGGTAGGGCCTCCTGCGATGCGGCGTTGCTCGATGGCTTGGAGGGCGGACTCGACGACGGGGCGGAGCTCGAAGGTGAGGGATTCTTTTTTGAGAATGTCTTGAGCCCCCAGCTGGGTGGCCTCGATGATCTGAGCGGTGGTGGGGAAGCCGGCGGTGAGGATGATGAGGGTGCCGGGGTGTGTTGCTCGGATACGGGTGACTAGGGTGAGACCATCGAAGGGTTGGAGATCGATATCGGCGATGATGAGATCCACTTCAGTGGTGTCGCAAACCTTGATGGCCTTTTCGGCGTGATCAGTGCGTAGGATGCGGAGGTCGTCAGCTTTGAGGTGTTTGGTGGCCCATTCCAGATGATCGAGGTCGGAATCAACTAGGAGGATGGTTTGTGAGGCATCAGACATGAATGGGCGCGCCCGCGGCTGCGGGGTTCCTTATACTTTCCCGAAGCGGCGGTGGCGTCGAGCGTATTCTTCGACGGCGGCACGGAGGTCGGCATTGCGGAAATCCGGCCAGTTTTTTGGGCTGATGACAATTTCCGCGTAGGAGATTTGCCAGAGTAGGAAGTTCGAGATTCGGGATTCTCCGGAGGTGCGGATGAGGAGATCGGGGTCCGGGATGCCGACGGTGGAGAGGTGTTGGGAAAAAAGCTCGTTGTCGATATCTTCGGGGTCGATTTCTCCGGCGACGGCTTTGATGGCGATAGCGCGGGCGGCATCGGTGATTTCTTCACGCGAGCCGTAAGAGAGGGCGAGCACGAGGTTGAGGCCGGTGTTGTCTCGGGTGCTGGCGATGGCGCGGTCGATTTGTTGGCGGCATTTTTCAGGCAGCATGTGGAGTCGGCCGATGGCGTGGAGGCGGACGTTTTGCTTGAGCATTTCCGGAAGTTTTTCTCGCAGGAAGCGCTCGAGCAGTTTCATTAGGGCGTCGACTTCCTTTTTCGGTCGATTCCAGTTTTCTGAGGAAAATGCGTAGAGGGTGAGGAACTCGACGCCGATTTGGCGGCATGTTTCTACGGCATCCCGAACGGACTCCGCGCCGGCGCGGTGTCCCGAGGCTCTGGGTAGTCCCCGGGCATTGGCCCAGCGGCCATTGCCATCCATGATGATGGCTATGTGACGTGGGGTGTGGTTGTTGGGTTCCATAGCTCTCGGCTGTAAGAGTTATGATTTGGGCGGCAAGAGTCAAGACGCAAGAGAGAAATTGACAGGTTGGCTGAGGCAGGGAAGGATGCCGCCGTGCTGCATGTAGTATTAATGACTCCGGAGATTCCTCACAATACGGGGGCGGCTGGCAGGCTGTGTCTGGCGACGGGCGCGCGCTTGCATTTGATCAAGCCGCTTGGGTTTTCGCTGGATGACCG
This sequence comes from uncultured Verrucomicrobiales bacterium, assembly GCA_964398555.1. Lineage (GTDB taxonomy): Bacteria > Verrucomicrobiota > Verrucomicrobiia > Verrucomicrobiales > Akkermansiaceae > Oceaniferula. The sequence continues at coordinate 38,676 of CAYNNY010000006.1, read as the reverse complement.
ACAGGTCAAGCGGGTGGGTCTGGATTATTGGAAGGATGTGGATCTTCAGGTCTGGGAGGACTGGGAGGAGTTTTCGGCATCGATCGAAGAGGATGCTGGGGTGTATTTTTTAACGACAAAGACGAAGCGTCCACACTGGGATGTGGAGTTTGTGGATGGGGACTATCTCGTGTTTGGTTGCGAGACGAAGGGGTTGCCCGAGAGTATGCTGGCAGAGCATTCTGAGGGGTGTTTGACGATCCCGATGAAAGAGGGGTCGACGCGGAGCCTCAATTTATCCACTTCTGTGGGGATTGTGCTTTATGAGGCGGTGAGACAGGTGGGGTTGTAGGGTTGCCTGGGTTGATTATGGGCGAGGCGGTTGGAAACCGCCGCCACGGTTGATCAGCGATAGGCAGATGACAGGCCGGGAGGCCTATCCTACTTTAATGGGGCGAACTCGATGGGTTGCCTTTCTTCACCACCGCCGAAAATGGGAAGTGAGCCGATGTCTTTTGAGGTGATGTAGAGAAAGAGTCCGAGGATCATCAGGACGAAGGCGGTTTGGACAAACTCGAGAATGCGGGCTTGGACAGGTTTGCCCATGATGATTTCCAGAAGCGAGAGGGTGATGTGGCCGCCATCGAGCACGGGGAAGGGCAGCATGTTGAGGATGGCGAGGTTGATGTTGAACAGCACGGTAAATGCGAGGGCTATTTTCCAGCCGTCAGGAGAGGTGAGCATATCATAATAACCTTTACCGATGCCGATGGGGCCGGCGAGTTGGTCGACACCGATGCTGGATTTGCTGGAGGTGACAAGCATGAGCGTCTTTTTCATCACTCCGGCGGCGTCTTTGATCTGTTGCCATGGGCGTGGGTGGTTGATGTCTCTTGTGATGACGGATTCATCAAATGCCAGCGCCATGCCGAAACTCTTGAGGGTGTCATTGGGGGCTAAGGGCGTGCGTCCAGTGAGTGTGACGGTGAGTTCTTCATCGCCTCGCTTGATGAGCAGGGTGGCGGGTTCGCCGGATTCTGCAGCTTCGAGAGTCATGACGCGCGCGGTTGCCGGTTGGTCGTTGATCTTGAGAATGATGTCGCCTTTTTGGAGGCCGGCTTCGGCTGCGGGGCTATGGGCAATCACACCTCCAATGGAGACTTCCTCTTGGTAGGAGAATCCGACCTTGCGCATGCCTGAGCGTTTGTACCAGGCGGTTTTAGGAATGTCGAAGGATGAGGTGACGATGATAGGCTCGTCCAGGCCGGGGCGTTGGATTTTGAAGTCAATTTTGTCGCCTTCACTGGTGATGATATTGGCGACGATGCTGGTGTCCATGTTGCCGATGTAGTGATCCACCGCAGTGCCATTGATGGCGAGAATGGTATCGCCTGGCTTGAGTCCAGCTTTCATGGCTGGGGAGTCCTTCAGCACGTAGCCGATGGTGGTGGTGTTGATGCGGGTGTCTGGCTTGCCTACTTGCCAAACGACAAAGGCGGTGGCAAAGGCGAGCATGAACGAGAACAGGGGGCCGGCGGCGGCGACGATGATTTTATCGATCGGTTTGACGGGGGGTAGTGGCTTTTCATTTTTGTTACCACCTTCGATGGCTTCCATGGGAGCCATTTGAGGTAAGGCAACAAATCCACCGAAGGGGAGCCAGCCGAGGCCGTATTGGACGCCATTGTGGGTTTTGGACCAGATCGGCTTGCCGAACCAGATTTGGAATCGCTCGACTTCGAGCCCGCGCCAGCGCGCTGCCCAGAAGTGGCCGAGTTCGTGCACAAAAATGATCACGTTGAAGATCATGATAACGAGGAAGATGACGAGAATGGGTGTAAGGATGGACATGGTCGTTTGAAAAATCTAGGATCGCTACTTAGGTGTGGCGGGGCTGCCGTGTAGCGTGGGGGGCAATGTAATGGCTTTTGGTGAACTGGCAAGCTCGGGATTGGGAATTCAGGGAGTGCGGCAGGTTTCACATTCTATGTTGCAAATTGGTTTATACGGGGTAGAGAATCCTCGCGTATGAAAAAGTTATCTATCTGTTTGGCTTTGTCCTTTGTCTTTCTCTCCTTGAGTTCCTGCAATACCTACATTGGTATGGGGCGGGATATTCAGAAGTTGGGGCAGGGGATTCAGAACACTGGCTACGGCACGGGCTGGGCTGGGAATCAGCCACCTGCGCAGCAAGCTCCTGCGAAAACGCAGCCTGCCCAATAGAGGTGTGGTTTTTCTGAGGGTTTGGGGATGTAACTCTTGATTTATGCTGCCCTTTCAGGGCTCTATATTTCTCTTATTCTTAAAACCTAGGGCGTTGCCTTAGGCTACGATAGAATGCACCTTCGGTGCGTAAAAACCCCTCGGGGGAAATCATATCCGCCTCATAGTGGGTAGCGGGGGGAGGTTACTTTTTGATCGGTTTCAGTGTGAGTCTGACTGGGTTTTTTCCGCGCTGAATAAGGAGTTCCGTGTTCTGGATGGCGAGTGAGGCGACTAGTCGCTTGAAGAAATCGGTTTTGTTTTGCACGGGTTGTTGGTTGATGGCTCGGATGAGATCGCCGGTGATGAGTTTTCCCTTGAGTTGGCTCTCGGGAAGAATGCGTTCGATAAAGACTCCTTGGTCACCCTGACTGCGTTCGCTGATGGTCGGGTTCCGCACAATCAGGCCAATGGATCGGAGCACGGCTTCGGTGTCGATTTTTTTAGGCGATCTCGTTTTTTTCTGACGCAGCAAGCGCTGGTTGAAGTGTTCGGCATTGCCGATGCTGGCGGTGATCATTTGCACGGCTTGGTTGCGCCAGATTTTCAATTCGACTTTGGAGTCGACTTTACTTTGTTGGATATGAGAAATGAGTTGGCGTGAATTGTCGATGGCTTGTTCGTTGAATTGGATGATGATATCATTGTTCTGTAAACCGGCTTTCATGGCAGGGGCATCCGGGGCAAGGCCCATGATGCGGACTCCGCCGGTGTGGCGGAAGTTGAACCTGCTCCGGCTGGCGGCATCCATATTTTCGAGTGCCATGCCGAGGAATCCACGCGCTGATTGGCCACGTGCAAGGATCTGTCGCATGGTTTTGAGGGCGTCATTGGACGGAATGGCAAAGCTGATGCCTTGGAAGCCCGGGTTTTGTTTGTCTGTGGAGTAAATGCGTGAGTTGATGCCGATGATTTCTCCTTGGATATTGACCAGCGGGCCTCCGGAGTTGCCTGGGTTGATGGCAGCGGAAGTTTGCAGGAGATCGACTTGGCTATCTGAGAAGGATCGTTTTTTGGCGGAAATCCTGCCGTCGGTCACCGATTCTCCCAGGCCGAACGGGCTGCCGATGGCGAAGACGATGTTGCCCACTTGGGCTTTGTCGGAATCGCCAAATTTCAGCGGCGTAAACGGTCCTGGGCCATCGATTTTGAGAACGGCAATGTCAACAGTGGGGTCGGAGCCGATGATTTTGGCGGTGTGAATACTGCCGTCGTGCATCGTAAGCTGGATCTTCGGGTTGCCTTTGATGACATGGTGGTTGGTGAGGACGTGACCTTCTTTGGTAACGATCACTCCCGAACCTTGACCCTGAACGGCACGTGGCTGGACCCAGGTGCGGCCCCAGGGATCGCGCCGGCGTTCGTGACGCACCCCGGCGGTATCAATGCTGACAACGGATGGAACGACAGCGTGTACGAGGGCGGCACTCTCTTTGTTGATCGCCGCGAGAACTTTGACGTTCTCGAGTTGGATCACGGGAGTTTGCTGCAGTGTGTAGCCTAAGTTTTCAGAATGGTCGCTGTGATCTTGGTCATTGAGAATGTCCAGCAGCGGCTCGCCATTCTGAGCTTTTTTTACGACGATGACCGTGAGAAAAGCCGCAAGAAAAACGGCAAGCAGAATGAGAGCGCGGCTGAATCCGTTATTCATGAAGCGGGCTGTTGGAGATTTCTACTTTCCATCCACCATAGGGACGGGGAAGTCTGGCGAGACGGTGCGGCTTTTCAACCAGGCTTTCTCCAAGCGCTGAACGATTTCAGGATGTTGGGCGGCGACGTTCTTTTTCTCCTCGCGATCAGTATCGATGTTGTAGAGTTCCCAGTCGCCATGTTTTTTACGTTTCAGGCCATGGCGGATGGCTTTCCATTGGCCGTCACGGATGGCGATGATTCCGCCGTAGCCGTTGAATTCCCAAGTCATGGGCTCGTGGCGTTTGGGCAGCTCACCGCCGCCGAGCACGCTGATCAGGCTGACGCCGTCGAGGGTGTTTTTGGGGGCTTGGGCCCCGCCGACTTCGCAGAGTGTGGGGAACCAGTCAGGGAAATAGCTGGCGGCATCTGTCTCGCTACCTTCTTTGACTTTGCCGGGCCAGCGGACGATGCAGGGCATGCGCAGGCCGCCTTCGTAGCAGCTGCCTTTTTTTCCTCTGAGTCCGCCCATGGAGTCGAAAAACTCGGTGGTGACACCGCCGACGTTGTGAGTGGCTCCGTTATCGGAGGTGAAGATTACGAGGGTGTTACCGGTGAGGTTGTGTTTTTCGATACGTTTGAGGATGGCTCCTACGTGTTCATCGAGATCGGAGATCATGGCTGCGTAGCCAGCGTTCGGGCGAGGGTGAGGGATGTATCCTCGGTCGCCGCGGTAGGGTTTGGTGTCCCAGCTTTTGGGGTATTTGTCGACCCACTCTTGAGGCGGGTGCATGGCGACGTGGGGCTCGATGAAGGGAAGGTAGAGAAAGAAGGGTTTGTCTTTGTTTTCATCGATGAACTTCAAGGCCTCGATGAGGACGAGATCGGGGGCGTAGTTTTCTGCCCGGTAGTCATCGGCTTTGACTTCGCCTTTCAATTTCTTGGAGTGCCCGGGGATCGGGTTTTTGTTGATCGGCACTTCTTTATCGTCGCTATCAAGATAGGGCGGGTAGAAGCTGTGGGCATTACGCTGGCAGATGAATCCGTAGAAGCGGTCGAATCCTTGTTTGTTAGGTGCTCCGGTGGAGTTGGTGGGACCGAGTCCCCATTTGCCGAAGGCTCCGGTGACGTAGCCTTCTTTTTTCAGGGCTTCTGCAATGGTGAATGCTTCGGCGCTGATCGGCCATTGGCCGGGAAATTTCTCGCCATTGCCAGAGTCGCGGTTGCCTCGGATTTCGGCGTGGCCGAGGTGTTTGCCTGTGAGCAGGACGCAGCGGGCGGGAGCGCAGACTGGGGCGCCGGTGTAGTGCTGGCTGAATTTCATACCCTCGGTGGCCAGTTGGTCGATGTTGGGGGTTTTGATTTTTTTCTGTCCGTAGCATCCGAGCTCAGCGTAGCCGAGGTCATCGGCGAGGATGAAGACGATGTTGGGTTTGGAGGCTGCGTGGGCGCTGGCCAAGGCGAGTCCTCCTAGTGTGAGCAGGGTGGGTAGTATTTTCATAATGGGATGGTTGTCTATGTAGTGGAGTGGAATACGAGCAGGATTGTGGTGGTTTTTCAATGAAATTAGAGCACTCCAGCCCCAGTGAAGGAGTAGTAAGGCTGGCCGTGGTCGTCTCCCCGGCGGCCAATGATCAGGTGATCGACAAAGCGAAGACGCATCACTGCGCAGGCTTCTTGGATTTTTTTCGTAAGGATGAGATCTTGCCTGCTAGGTGAGGGGTCGCCGGATGGGTGGTTGTGGACGACAATAAAGGCTGTAGCTTGGTTGATTAATACGTGGTGCAGGACGTCGCGCGGCTCGCAGAGGGCCATATCGGCATTGCCTTTACTGAGCTCGATGGTGCGGGTGGCGCGGAGTTTGGTATCGAGGAGAATGATAAAGACGTGTTCTTTGCGTTCGTTGGCTAGGCGTGGTGCCATTGCTTGATAGATCGCTTCCGCGCTAGTCATGGGCGTGCGGACCATTTTTTCTTTGGCGCAGCGGGTGCCGAGTTCAAAGGCGGCAATGAGTTGGGCGGCTTTGGCTGGGCCGAGTCCGTGTTCTTCTGAGAGCTCAGCCACACTGAGGCCGCCAAGTTCGCTGAGGCTGCCGTATTTGTGGATGAGTTTTCTGCCGACCTCGATGGCACTGCTGCCTTTGACTCCCACTCGCAGAAAGATGGCGAGCAGTTCGGCATCGCTCAGCGCAGAGGAGCCTAGTCGCGCCAGCCGTTCTCTGGGGCGTTCTTGTTCAGGAAGATCTTGGATGGTCGACATGTTTCGTTATTAATCTGGGATGTAAATCAGGGCACTGGCAAGCGCGGCGATGCCTTCTTTGCGACCGACAAATCCCATGGTTTCATTGGTGGTGGCTTTGATGCCAATTTGGCTGGGCTGGATGTCGAGGGCGGCGGCCATGTTGGCTTTCATTGCTTCGGCGTGGGGGAGGACCCTGGGGCATTCCGCAATCATGGACGAGTCAATGTTCTGAATCACGGCATGGCGTTCGGCGAGAAGATCCCGGCATTTTTCGAGGATCTTTAATGAGGAGATCCCTTCAATGCTGTCGTCCTCGGGAGGGAAATAGTAGCCGATGTCAGGGAGTCCCATCGATCCTAACAGGGAGTCGGCAATAGCGTGGCAAAGCACATCCGCATCCGAGTGGCCGGCGAGGCCGTGGGTGTGGGGGATATTCACTCCGCCGAGAATGAGTGGGCGGCCTTCGGCAAATTGGTGAACGTCATAGCCTAATCCGGTGCGGTAGTTTGGTTGACTGGTTGACTGGTTGATTGGTTGATTGGTTGGCTGGTTGCCTAGCGTGAGGGTGTCACCGACGGTGGGGAGGTGGAGGGTGATGGCTTTGTTGGCGAAGGATGATTTGGCGGCTGCGTGGTCGATCTCGATGTAGGGGAAGGAGTCGAAGTGGGTGCCGAGGACTTCTTTGACTCCGATCCATTCTGCGCAGATGGCGGCATCTTCGTAGCCCATGGTGAAGTTGTCACCGATGCAGAGCACGGCCCAGTCGAGTTTGTGAAATTTACCGAGAAGCTTCATGTCGTAGGTGAGTGCGGTATCGCCGGAGAAGTAGAAATGGTCTTCGTCGGATTCGATGAGAAATCCGCCGGGGTTGCCGCCGTAGGTGCCGTCGGGCAGGACGGAGGAGTGCACGGCATTGACGTATTTGACCTTACCAAAGGGAAGGGTGACGGCGCCGCCGTGGTTAAGCGGGTGGGCGTTTTCGATTCCTTGTTGTCCAAACCATGTGACGATTTCAAAGTTAGAAATCAGCATCGCACTGGTGCGCTGAAGGATGGATAGGGCATCGGCAACGTGGTCTTCGTGGCCATGGGAGATAAGGATGTAGTCGGCCTGAATGCTTTCGACATCGATGCCTTTCGCCAGTGGGTTAGGGGAGATGAAGGGGTCGAAGAGAAGGGTCTTTCCTGCTATTTCGACAGAAAAGCAAGAGTGTCCGTAGAAGGTGAGGTTTGTCATGGCGGTGTTGAGGTGTGTTTGAAAGGTAAAGAAAAAGGCTGTCGGAGTATGTCCGACAGCCTTGATAAAATTAGCTTGTTTGGCAATATCCGATTGTTCGGATGAATTACTCGGCCTTTTCAGCTTTCTTAGGCTGAGGTGGTGCTGGAACTTGAACGGGGGGAGTGACCGCACTTGCTCTGGGGCGGCCTGGGGCACCGGCACCAGGAGTAGGCACGGGCACGGGAGCGGGTGCAGGTGGGGCTTTTTGGATTTCAAGAAGCTCAAGCTCGAAGATCAGAGTGCTGTTGGCTCCGATTTTTGGACCAGCGGCACGTGCGCCGTAGGCGAGTTTGGATGGGATGAAGAGTTTCCACTTGGCACCGATAGGCATGGTGGTGAGTGCTTCTTGGAAGCCGGGGATGACTTGGAGAGTCATGGGGAATGGCTTGCCTTCAGGTGATTTGTCAAACTCGGTGCCGTCGGTCAGTGTGCCACGGTAGTTGACGAGGAATTTAGTGCCGCCGTCTTGCGCGCCAGCTGCGGGAGCTTCGTATTTTTTGTCGGTTCCTTTGTTGATGACTTCATACTGGAGGCCGCTGGCAGTGGTGGTGACTTCTTTGCGCTTGGCGTTTTTCTCGAGGAAAGCAACGCCGGCTGCGAGATTGGCTTCGGCTTTTTTAGCTTGGCGCGCTTGCACGGCTTCGCCGAGTTTAGTCATGGCGGCGCGGATTTTGTCTTCAGGGTAGCTGGGCTTGTCGCCTTTAAGTCCTTCGATGAATCCTTTGATAAGCACGGTGGTGTCTACGTCGGCGGCAGTCAGGCCATTGCCTCCAAGTTGCTGACCTGATTGGAAGCCGAGCAGGAAGGAGCTGATTTCTTTGGCTTCTGCATCTGAGAGCTTAGGAAGTGCAGGGGCCGCAGGTGGTCCTGCTGGAGGAGGGGTAGCGGTTTGTGCGCTGAGAGTGCTCAGTCCGACGAGGCCGGTGAGTCCGATAACTCCGAGAACGGAGGCGATATGGTTATTTTTCATATAATCGAGTATTTCTGATGAATGAGCGGCTAATATAAGGAGGGATGGTGAGCTGTCCAGTGATTTTATTTTGAAATTTTTGTTTTTTTATGCATCGTTCTTGACTCGGGGCGGGTAATTTTTGATGCTGGTGGCCATGCCGCGAATTTTGTTAGTTGAAGATGAGGTGTCGATCGCTGAAACATTGATTTATGCGTTGGAAACCGAGCATTTCGAAGTCACTCATGTGACGACGGCTGGAGCGGCGCTGGAGGTATTAGATAGGAATGCGGATCTCGCCATCTTGGATGTCGGGTTGCCGGACATGTCGGGGTTTGATCTTTGCCGGGAAATCCGCAAGAATTACGGCCTGCCTGTCCTTTTTCTGACGGCGCGAGATTCGGAAATTGATCGTATCCTTGGTTTGGAACTGGGTGGGGATGATTATGTCACCAAGCCTTTTAGCCCCCGCGAAGTTTGCGCCCGAGTGCGCGCTGTCTTGCGCAGGACAAAGCCGCCGTCCTCTTTACCCGGAGTCTCGGATGACGGGCAAGGGTCGAAACTCTTGTCTCACGATCCTGATGCGATGATGGTGAGTTGTCATGGTCAGCCGCTTCATCTGACGGCGCATGAATACAAATTACTGGTTGCGCTGATGTCTCAGCCCGGGCGTATTTTCACCCGAGAGCAACTTTTGGAAAAAGCCTGGGATGATCCCGGCTCTGCGATGGATCGGACGGTGGATGCCCATATTAAATCCTTGAGATCGAAAATGAGGGCGTGTTCTGCCGGGGGAGAGGACTTTATTCAAACTCGCCGAGGTTTGGGTTACACCTTGGATCTTGGTGGAGGAGTCTAGCGAGGGTGCGCGATGGGTGGGTTATGAGTTATGAAAATCTTTGTTTAAAATGAAAGAAGTCTAACTTTATTGACGTTTTTATGAAGGATTCTCTTGATTTTTTCAAGAATAAGAGATAGTTCCTGCTAGGAACTCTCAATGCTCATCCCCACCCCCACCCCCACCCAATGAAAACTATTCAAATAACAAGTAGTATCCTCCTCACCTTATGGGCCCTCGCTGGAATGGGCATGGCTGAAGTGATGACTATTGAGTTAAAGCAGGGGCGCACTGAGATGGTGGATGTGCTGGGGCTGGAAGGTGATAAAGTGAAGGTGAAGTGGCTGAAGGACGGGAGGACCCTTTCCTTTCCTCTCAGTAAACTGAGTGCTGAATCTCAAAAGGACGTTCTCAAGAAAATTAAAAATTCAACCTCTTCTTATCCGCCCGTGGAAGCGGTAGTATCCATTGGAAAGAGGCGCACATCGGAGTCGAGTAGCTATATGAAAACGATGTCGGTCACAAGTAAAGTCACCGTGACCAATGAGGATCACAAGGTTACCTGCCCTCCGTGTAAATGTAACATGCTCTTTATCGGGCAGAGCCAGCGCTACACGGACCGGTATGTGGTGCTTTCGAACCAAGCGTTTGAGATCAAACCTACGGATAGGGGGGCTGTTTTCGAAAGTGAACCATTTGTCACAAGCTATGACAGTGATAATCGGGGCGCGGGTAATTCGGGTGGTTATAAGTATGTGGGATATTTAGTCATCATTGCCGATAAAAAAACCCAAGTGATCTATTCGAAGACCATTTATCCTGCTCTTAAGAAAGCGATCTCGGTGAATGCGGACTTGGTTGCGAAGATGAGAGAATATGAAACGGGAACCTATATGGATAAATCCATGAAGGTGAGGAAGATTGTCTCGGATCACTCAAAGTTTTAATTCGAGAGGGAGGAAAATGATATGATCTTGGCAGAGGTTGCGTGTTGAATAAATTATTGGGAATAAGATCGGGGATTGTGTATCTTATCCTCAGAAATGGCCGAATTTGAACAACTCGTTGATACCCACTATCAACCGCTTTATCGCTTTGCGTATTCGCTGGCGAAAAATCCGGATGGAGCTGCGGATCTGGTGCAACAGACATTTTGTATCTGGGCCCAGAAGGGACATCAATTGAAGGATCGGAGCAAGGCGAAGACGTGGTTGTTTACGACGTTGTTTCGCGAGCATCTTGCGCAGTCTCGACGCAGTTCGCGTTTCTCAGATAGTGATATTGACGATATCGAGTATCAACTACCGCCCCATGAGGAGGATTCCGGTAGACAGCTCGACGGCAAACACGCCGTGCACTTGCTGGGCCAGCTCGATGAAAATTTTAGAGCACCACTGACCCTTTTTTATCTACAACAGCATAGCTACAAGGAAATCGCTGAAATTTTGGATGTGCCGATCGGCACCGTGATGTCTCGTATTTCCCGTGGAAAACAACAGCTGCGGCAGAAAATGCAGTCGGAGCCATCAAGTGCTCCGCAGAAAATCATTAAGATGAACCCCGACACTCTCGAACGTCATGGATAAGGAAAAAGCCCAATTTATTTTGCACAGTTTTCGTCCAGATGGGGCGGACGCTGCGGATGCTGATTTTGCCGAGGCTCTTCAGCTGGCGGTCGAGGATCGCGAGCTGGGCGAATGGCTGGCGGAGGAGCGTGCCTCAGATGCTGCCTTTGCCACCGCTCTTAGCGAGTTACACATGCCGGATGAGTTGAGATTGCATATTCTTGCCGTGATGCGCGGGGAAAAGCCATCGGATCCAGCCCAGGAAGCGGAGATGGATACTGTTCTGTGTGAGGCCCTGTCTCATGTTGATCCGCCCGAGGGGCTACGTGATCAAATTTTGGCGGCGATGCATGTCCAAGAAGGGCAGTTGAAATCTCTTGATGAAGCACCAGAAAATGTCATTGGGATCACTCGGAGGAGAACTTGGTTCCGCGCAGCATCCGTTGCCGCGGCAGTGGTGTTGGGCGTGTTTTTGGCTTTGCAAATGGATCTAGGTCCGGGGGGAGGCTCGGAAAAAGATCTGGAAAATTCTCGGAGTGAGGTCTCCCGCATTACTTCCTATGATGTGCAGCACGAGGCGGGGCGTATTCTCAACTCTAAATTTGCGCTCGATGTGATGAATCCACCCAAAACGGAGGTGAATACTTGGTTGGTGGCTCATGAGCTACCAGCTCCCGATCGATTACCAGCTGGCCTCGAAGGCATGAAGGTGATGGGGTGTAAAAAAATTCAGCTAGGCGGGGATAAAACGGCCGCGTTACTGTGTTTTGTTAAAGATTCGGGTGGAATGGTGCATTTGGTGGTGATCAATAATGACTTCATCAAGGATGCTCATTTGCCGAGTATGAATGAGGTGAAAAAAGGTGATTGCCACAATTGCCCGGAAACCGGATGGGAAACGGTGCGCTGGCGCGATCGGGAGAATACTTATGTGCTCTTTTCTAAAAAGGAATCCTCCGGTCAGGGTAAACTGATCCAGTATTTTTAAAAAAGAGTCGCGGAGCAGGGTTCCGACTTGACACATCGCTGGGATCGTGCAATTTCCCCGTCCCGCTGCGTCGGAAACGTAGTGGTAGTAACCTAAATTAACTATGAAAACTGATTTTCATCCAGAATACCATCCCGTCGCATTTCAAGATATGACTACGGGCACCCGCTTCGTCACTCGCTCAACAGCAAAGTCAGCTAAAGTCGAGCAGATCGACGGCGTTGATCACTACATCATCTCATCCGGTGTCACTTCTGATACTCACCCATTCTTCACGGGTCAGAAGCAGTTTGTGGATACCGCAGGTCGGATCGACAAGTTCCAGAAGCGTTTCGGTTCTGTCCGCCGTGTGGGCAAGCCGAAGCTCAAGGCTTAGTCCTCCAGCGAACGTTTTTAAACGTATCCTCTTTCAAAGCCCTTCCGCGCTCACCGCCGGGAGGGCTTTTTGTATAAATAGGGGAGTCTTGGCAATCTTGTGTGATTTGGAGTTTGGCTTTTCGTGTCGGATGCTTAGACTAACAAATATGACATCCCGCGAAGCTTTAATCGCCCTCAACATGCTGCCGAAAATTGGTCCGGTGCGTGTGCGCCGTCTGATGGACGCCCTAGGAAGTGCCGAGTCCATTCTGACGGCCAACATCAACCGGCTTCAATCCGTCAGCGGCATTGGGCCGGAAACAGCTCTGGTGATACGCGAATGGGAAAGTAGGATCGATTTGTCGTCCGAGCTCCATGACGCCTCTCAGCGAGGAGTCAGCATCATCACCCAGAGCGATCCCCATTATCCCGAAACACTGAAGCAAAGCTACGATCCGCCGTTGGTGCTTTATGTCTGGGGTGATGTGAAGGAGGAGGATCGTCATGCGCTGGGGATTGTAGGTTCTCGCCGATGTTCGCACTATGGCACGCATTCGGCGCGCCAGTTTTCGTTTCAGCTGGCCACTTGCGGATTCACGATCATTTCAGGATTGGCGCGCGGGATCGATACCTATGCGCACGAAGGGGCGATCGCGGCTAAGGGTAGGACTATTGCGGTCATTGGCTCAGGTATTGGTCAGGTTTATCCCCCAGAAAATATGGGGCTGGCAGAAAGAATTGCGGATGGTCACGGCGCAGTGGTCTCTGAGTTTCCTCTTAATACACCGCCCAGCAAAAAAACATTTCCGATGCGAAACCGTATTGTTGCCGCGTGGTCGCAGGCGATTCTTGTGGTGGAGTGCCCTGCGTGGTCGGGTGCCTTAATCACGGCGAACCTTGCCGGTGAAATGGGGAAGTCGATTTATGCCGTGCCGGGGCAAATTGACCGCCCGACCTCGGCAGGTTGTAATAACCTGATCCGTGATGGTGCCATCCTGGTCACGGGCGGGCAGGATATTGTGGATGATCTTTCCGTCTTGCCTTTGCAGGATGCGTCATTGGCGGTTCAGATGCCCGCACTTGAGGGGGCCGAGCAAGACATCGTTACGGCTCTAGAAGAGGGCGCTGAGTTGATGGATGAAATTTTGGCGGCGACCAGGCTGCCGCTTCCGGAACTGAGTGCTACTTTGTTGAAGCTCGAGATTATGGGGGTGGTTCAGCAGCTTCCAGGTAGTCGATTTGCCAGAAAATAAGAGGCTGGATGCGTGAAGTTGCAGGAAATTTCACATTCTTGCGATTACATCTAAAAATTGGCACGATGCTTGCTTGCCAATATAGTTACGGAGGATAAACTACCGCCACTGACCATCATGAAAAAAATCGAAGCCATCATCAAACCCTTTAAACTCGAAGAAGTGAAGGAAGCTCTCGCCGAAGTCGGCGTTCAAGGAATGACCGTTACGGAAGTCAAAGGATTCGGCCGCCAAAAGGGCCATACTGAGATTTACCGTGGCAGTGAATACACCGTGGATTTTCTCCCCAAGGTGAAGCTGGAAATCATCGTTGACGATGAGGACGCAGGCACCGTGGCCGAGGCCATTGTCAAAAGCGCCAACACCGGAAAAATCGGCGACGGGAAAGTGTTCATTTCCCCTGTGGAAGACGCGATCCGCATCCGCACCGGAGAAACCGGCAGCGATGCTGTGGCCGTTAACTAGAATTTCAGAGTAGATGCGGATTGCATCCGTACTCATTTCTATCTAAAGTGACTGGGCGATGTTCTCCATCGATCCCGTCAACATTCACTTCTCCATCCCTGCCGCCGATCCACTGGGTCGACAGGCCGTGTTGGGGAAGTTACGTTTTCTGCCCGAGCGGGTAGCGCTCAGTTGGCGATTGAAGGGTAATGTCTTTCGCGGGGGCAAAAGCGAGATGGTTACCATCGACTTGCCCTATGGCGAAATCGACCATGTCGAGCTGGTCAAAAAATGGTTTCGCGTGTCTCAGATTATCCTGCGCATTGCCAATCCTGAACTGGTTCAGGAGATTCCCGGCGTGGATATGGGAAAAATGGTCCTCGATATCGATGGCCGCTCACGCCAAGAGGCTAAAAAACTGGTGGGCTTGATTGATTTTAAACGATCCATGTTCATCCTGGATGAACATGAAAATCGGTTGAAAGCGATGCGGTCGTGAGGCCGAGGCTGCTCCATTAGAAACCTAGGAAGATGCTTGCGGCGCTAAACAGAATTAACAGATTTTTTCAGAATTACTTAGGTTGAGTGATTGATCATTTTTTGAACCCCAGATTTCCAAGTCAGATATTTTTGGGATCTATTTTAATTCTATTTTTGAGGCGGCCTCTTTGATCAGGTCTTGATCTTCTTCCGAGAGTTTAGAGATGGGGTATTGCACCTTTTTTCCGTTGGAGAGTTTAAATTCAACCTCGCTGTCGGTCATGGAGAGCACTGCGGCAACGAGCGGCTTGCCTTCGGTATTGGTCCAGGTGCGTTGTTCGATCAGGGGTTTGCTGACTTTCGGTAGGTTTGATTTTCTTTCTCCGCTTCCCGAGAGCTTTTTTAATTCGCGTAATGCTTTTTTCACCGTGCGTTCGAATTGGTCATCGGCTGGATGACCGCTGAAAATGACCTTGCCCGAAGGATCGAAGACTAGGGCTCTTGGAATGCCTGAGCCAGTGGATGGGCCTTGAATTCCCTTGGTGAGGGGGAATTTAACTTTAAATTTATCCGCAATTTTTTGAACCTTCTCTTTAGGGCTTCGTTGCATTTCGGCGCCAATGATCTTGAGGCCTTTCTCTCCATAGCGCTTGTCCATCTGAACCAGATGGGGCATGGCAGTAAGACAGGGGCCTCAGTTGACCCCCCAGTATTCGATGACGACGACTTGGCCTTTGAGTTTTTCTTTATCGATGGCATCACCCACTAAGACTTCTCCGAATGACCAGTCATCCAAGGTGTTTTTTGACAGGTCTGGTTTTTGAGCTAGTGCTGGGGTGGCTGTGATGATGGCCGCTAAGGCCGCTGCGGATAAGAATGAAGTTAGGTATTTCATAAGGAAATCATATTTAGCATCGATGCTGATATTTGCAAATATGAATATTTAAGAACAATCTCGAAGGCGGTAGGAATAAATAGTCTGTTCATTTATGTTGTGTTCGTCTAAGATTTTCCTAACCGCCTCAAATACAATCTAAGAATTCTCATGAAAATCCTCTTATTACTCATTCCGTTTCTTCTCGTTTCCTGTTTTCAAGAAGAGAAGATCTACACTGTGAATCCAGATGGCTCTGGCAAAGTGGAGTTTAAAGCGACTTTCCCGTTGGATTCAGCATTCAATATTAAGCTAGGCGACGAATCAACGCCAAGTCCTGAGAAAAAAGCAAAAGAGGCAGTCGCCAAAATTTTCGAAAAATCCGAAGGAGTCTCAGCATGGGCAGACGTGACCTACAAAATTAACGACGAGGGGAAGATCGAGTTTCAGGGCACGGCTTATTTCAGTGACCTGAACAAGCTTGAACTGAAGATGGGCAGTATTGACTCCGATACATTGAAGCCCACTTTGACCAAGAAAAATGGATTAGTCACTGTCGAGTGCGCTCTCGCGAAAAAGAATAAAAACAAGGCTGATGCTGGAAAAAAGAATCCTAAGTGGGCTGAGTTGACAAAGGAGCAGCAAAAGAAGGCTCTGGCAAAAACCCGCCAAGAACTCATGCAATTGAAGGCGGTTTTAGCTGGAATCGCAGGAGACATGAGCTCGAAGGTCATCGTTCATTTGCCTGGTCCTGCAAAGAAGGCCACGGGCTTTAAAAAACTTTCAAGCTCATCTTATACCATCACTCAGACAGGCGAGACGATGCTCAAAGGAATCGATAAGTTGCTAGCCGATGAGAAAATGATGGAGATGATGGCCGCTGAGGGCGACATGAAGCAGGATCCTCCGGCGGAAGTGTCGCGTTTATTGTTTGGTTATTCATCCAATCCCGCAGTGAGCTTTTCCGCATCTTCTTCTCCTGCCTTCGACTACAAAAAAGAGCTGAAAGCTGCGCAGAAGGCCGCCCCGGCAATGATGGAAAAGCTTGGGCTTACCGTGGCTCCCGCCGCACCCATGATGGGAAAAGCAACGTTTAAGTCTCTACGCCTAGCAGGTTTGCGAATTGTGACACCCTTTATCGACCGAGATGTTCGCCCCTTTAGCTGGTCCGCAGGAACCTCGATCTCTCTCATTGGAGAACTCCCCGGTGCCGTGGTTAGTGCTGAGGGTGGGAAGATCGAGACCTTCGTTTTAAACAATGGTCAGAATCTCCTTTCATCAAAATCATGGGATAAAAAACCGAAATCGATCAAACTTAGCGATGATGGTACGCTCATGGGATTTGAGGTCCAAAGTAACTTAGTGCCAGATCCAGATGCAACGGCGATCAAGATGCTCAAGGGTGAGATCGTCTGCACGGCGGCAGGTTCAACCAAAGTGATCAATCTGGCATTTGCAAAAATGAAGAAAGGCGAAACGAGTCAGCATTACGGTGCCAAAATCACCGAAATCAAAACAAGTAAATACAATGAGGGCAAGAAAGAGATCTCGATTCATTTCGAACTTAAGAAAGACCTCATCAAGCAGGTGAAGTTTTTTGACAAGGATGGCACCGAGCTCAAGAGCAAGCGAAATGGCCATTCTTGGTCGGGCGACAGTGGTTCGTTTACTTTCCTCTGCGACGATGCCCTTGCCGAAGATGGTGTGGTTAAGCTTGAGATTTATGCTGATCTCAAGCGCCACGTTTTGCCGTTCCTCATTGAGAACACTCCTCTTCTTCCCAGAAAATCGACTTCGAAATGATGCGGGATTGAACGCTGGAATGAACAAGGTTATTTACTGGAATTCCAAGATGAGTCCCTTTTGAGCGCAGAATTTGCTGAAGCTTTTTTCCAAGGTTTCGTAACTGCGTCCGTTGAGTAGCAGGATTTGGGCTTCTTGCTCTGTTTTGCCTCGCTGAAGTGCTTCGATGTAGTTCTTGATGTTGTGTGCATTGCCGGATTCATCGATGTGGACTTTGTTGTTCTGGAGTGTTCGCAATTCCCCTTCGACGACTTGGCCGTCGATCAACTTCCATTGAGTGGGAGATGCGTTGGCTTGTGTGGACGGGAGCAGGTAGCAGACAGCGACGATCGCTGCGGCGATGTGATTGGTGATCATGATTTCTTTAGCTGCTTGATCTGATCTCTGAGGTGGGCGGCGCGCTCGAATTCTAACTTGGCTGCGGCTTCGCGCATGTCTTCTTCGAGCTCGGCGATGACTTGCACGGTGTTGTAGCTTGCCTGGTCTTCGGCGACCATGCCTTGGTTGAATTCTTCGGCGGATTTTTGAGTGGTTTTGTATTGGCTGAGGCTTTCTTGCACAGCTCGCACCACACTTTGCGGGGTGATGTTGTGCAGTTCGTTGTGTTCCATTTGTTTGCTGCGTCGGTGTGCGGTGATGTCGAGCAGCGCTTGAATGGAGTCGGTGACGACATCGCAGAACAGGACACACTCGCCATCGATGTGTCGGGCTGCCCGGCCTGCGGTTTGAATGAGGGTGGTTTCGTTGCGTAGGAAACCTTCTTTATCGGCATCGAGGATGCAGACGAGGGAGACTTCCGGCAGATCGAGGCCTTCGCGGAGCAGATTGATACCTACGAGGACGTTAATTTCTCCGGCACGTAGGGAGCGGAGGATTTCCACCCGTTCAATGGCTCCGACATCGGCGTGGATGTAACTGACCCTGAGTCCGGTTTCTTGAAGGTAGTCCGCGAGGTCTTCGGCGGTCTTTTTAGTCAGGGTGGTGACGAGGACACGTTCGTCTTTTTCGACTCGCTCGCGACACATGTCGATGGTTTCATCGATTTGGCCTTTGAGAGGTTTAAGAGTGATGATGGGGTCGAGCAATCCGGTGGGTCGGATGATTTGTTCGACGATGAGGTTGGTGCTGGCAGAGTGGACATCAAAGTCGGCCACATCCTGATCGGCACCGCTGGTGGTGATGTTTTTGCGGATTTGTTTCAGTGCTTGGGTGGCGGAGATTTCGCCTCGTTTCCACGGGATGAACTTTTTATTATCGGGGCGTGAGTTGATGAATTCAAACGGGCCGGGGGTGGCGGAGACGTAGACCCGCTGGTGGGTCATTTGCATAAATTCATGGAACTGGAGCGGGCGGTTATCGAGCGCGCTGGGGAGTCGGAATCCGTGATCGACGAGCACCGTCTTACGGCTTTTGTCCCCCTCATACATGCCCCCGACCTGAGGCACGCTGACGTGGCTTTCGTCCATGAGCAGGAGGTAGTCGTCTGGGAAAAAGTCGAGCAGCGTGTAGGGGCGGGCACCTTTTTCTCTGCCGGTGAGGTGACGTGAGTAGTTTTCGATCCCCTGGCAAAACCCCATTTCCTGCATCATCTCGATATCGAAATCCGTCCGCATTCGGATGCGTTGGGCCTCGATGAGTTTGTCATTTTTTTCAAACCACTCGACCCGGTCAAGGGCTTCTTTTTTGATCGCGCGGATGGCGGTGTTGAGCTTATTTTTGTCGGTGACAAATTGTTTGGCGGGGAAGAAAATATGGGAGTCGAGGGTGTCGATCCGGCTTCCTGTGAGGGCATCAATTTCTGAAATGCGCTCGATTTCATCGCCAAAAAACTCCACTCGGATCGCCGTGTCTTCGAGGTAGGCGGGGTGGACTTCCACGACGTCGCCCCGGACGCGGAACTGGCCACGGGAGAAGGCGATGTCGTTGCGCTCGAACATGAGGTTGACGAGCTGATAGAGAAATTCTTCACGGTCCATTTCATCGCCGACTTTCACCGGCACCATCATGTTTTGATAGTCCTCGGGTGATCCCAGGCCGTAGATGCAACTGACGGAGGCGACGACAATCACGTCCTTCCGCGTGATCAGCGATCCCATGGTGCTGAGGCGGAGTCGTTCGATCTCGTCGTTGATTGCGCTGTCTTTTTCGATGTAGGTATCGGAGCGCGGGATGTAGGCTTCGGGCTGGTAGTAATCGAAGTAAGAGACGAAATATTCCACCGCATTGTCGGGGAAGAAGTTTTTCAACTCGGAGTAGAGTTGAGCAGCGAGGGTTTTGTTATGGCTCATCACCAGTGTCGGTTTGCCGACTTGCTCAATGATGTTGGCCATGGTGAATGTTTTCCCTGATCCGGTGACGCCTAGGAGCGTTTGGTGGCCATTGCCAGCATCGAGTGATTTGACCAGCTTTTCGATGGCGGGAGCTTGATCGCCTGAGGGTGAGTATTCGCTATGGAGGGAGAAGGGCATGGGGAGGGGTGTTTATTTAAACAAGCTGAGAGAGAAATGTCTTGGCGGGGATGATAGCGGGTCGGTTGAGTTCGAAAATGTCTTGATCGATAAAATTTCCGTGGATGGCGACTTGGAATACGTGTTCGATTTTAAGCTGTTTGGCGAAGACTTCGAGGTTTTTGGAGAGTTTGGCTGTCATCGATGACTTCACTTCGACCATGAACCACGGTTCGCCATTTTTTGAAACGAGGAAATCAACTTCTCTTTTTTCTTTGTCTCGTAAATAATGGAGGCTGTAGTCGCCTAAGCCACAGTCGGTCCAGAAATGCACTGCTTTGAGTAAGTGGGATGCGATAAAGTTTTCGGATCGCGCTCCATCATCCTGGCATTGTGACCAATCCCATAGATAGTATTTGGGCTCTTTTAAGATAGAGCGAGTGATATTTTTCGTCCATGGCCGGATGGGATAGCAGTAATAGAGAGATTCCAGAATGGTGAACCATCGGCGTATGGTATCGACGGAGACTCTTACTTTTTTGGCAAGTTTGCTGAAGCTTGTGAGTTGTCCTGATTGGTTTTTGAGCAGGTGGATGAGAATGCCTAACTGTCCAATTTCCTGCACACGGGTTAACTCTCGTATATCTTCCTGAAGCAGTTGCTGGTCGCGCAGTTTGCTCCAGCGGTTAAAAAAACGGAGATCTCTTTTGAGGTAAGGTTCAGGGAATCCTCCCCATTGAAGTAAGGCGTTATAATCCTCCTCTTTAATCATCTGGGGTGGGTGTATCTCATTTTGAATATCTGAGAGTGATGGTGAAAGGATTTCTCTGACGGAGAGAGGGTGTAAGCGGTAGTGAAAGTAGCGGCCCATCAAGCTATCTCCACCTTTTTTGTAGATATCCATACGTGCGCTACCTGTAATCAGAATGTGGCAATGCTCATGGTAACTGTCGTAAAATCCTTTGAGCTGTTGTTTCCATTGGCTGAATTTGTGGATTTCATCAAAGATGAGTATCGGTTTGATTTCTCGGAGTTGATGGAGATTGAATTGATCGGCGATGGCTTTGTTTCCATCTAGAATCAATTGGCGATGATCAAAATCATCCCAGTTTAAATAGAAGTGCTCGGGTCGCTCTTTACTCACCGAGCGCGCCAAGGTCGTTTTACCGACTTGTCGAGGTCCGGAGATCATCACCATTTGCCGATGTTGAGTGAAATCAGCCTCGATAATGTCGATATAATCACGTTTCATGCATGACTAAAATATGCAATATCGTAAAACAGTCAAGACTCATTTCTTTTTGGTCGTAAAATGGTCAGGAATGGAAAGTGGTGAAATCCTGACTGGAAACCCATGAATCTATCCCACAAGGAGGTCACTGTAGTCGTAGGCCTGATTGGTGGGGTATCCGATGCATGACTCCGCTTGTTGCTTGAGGCTGGTGTATTTGTTGTTGAGTAATGAGGAGTCTACGCCGGCGTTGAGGAGGCGGAGAGTTTTATCAGAAAGCATGCGGTCATTTAGCATATTTTCGGTGATTGAACAAATCATCAAATAAGTGCAGGAAGAGCGGGTCAAGATGGAGGAAAAGGAATCAATCGGTGGAATAATCAAAAAAACGGTGCTTCCGAGCGGGCCGAAATCGGTGGCTGAGCCTGAGAAGGAGCTGCGCTTTACTCGGGCGGCGCAGGCCCCGATTTTTTATGGAGTGTCCGTGATTTTCTGTGCGGCGACGATGGCGTTGTTCATGTTCTCCACTCAGGACTGGGGGACGGATCCGCCATTGCTGGAGGGCTGGTTCTGGTTGTGCCTTCCGGGTTTGATTCTGACTTTTGGTTTTTTTCGTGTGGGTTTACGCTGCACTCGGCATGCCTATCTTATTCTCAGCCCATTGGGTATTGAGATCTTCCCTTTTATCAAACCTGAGAAAAACCTCCAGATCATCTACTGGAGTGAGGTGGTGGGTGCTGATTTTTCAGCCGATAGCAAACGGATGATTCTGCACTTTAATGAGGAAAAAAAAAGTGGTGTGGTGGTTTCACTCATGCCGATTCCTGCCGCGCGGAGAGGTTTGCTTGAAAAAGCAGTGTTAGGGGTGATGGTGAAGCGGGAAGGATGAGGGGCGGAACTCACCTCGTCCTTCAGCACTCGCTATTTGTCATTGGTCATTTGATTTGATCTGCGATAGGCAGTCGGGAGGCTGGAAGCCCCTGACGACAGAGTTGGCCGTGAACGCCTCGCCCAATACCTTCTGCGCCATCCATTCTCCCTGCAGAAAATCACTTGGAATGAGGCCACTAAAACCGTTATCTACCGCTCCAAACGCCACCACAACATCAAACGTAATTTCCAGATATTTAAAAGCCGCCTACTGCATCGCCGCTTCTGTGGATCACCTCCCTCCCAAAGGTAAGCAAACCGTGCGTTACTATGAGAAAGACCATGGAGCCCATCGAGCCACCTTGGCAAGCCATCAAGGAATGGATCCCCGATGACGAACCGGATATCAACTGGTTTAACCAAGAAAGGAAACCAACAGGGGATGATTCCCGAAGGTATGACTAAAGCCCCGCTTGGCAACCTAAGGAAATACCGCTCGGCGATGGTCTCATTCTGGTTCTTGAAGACGCCTGATTGAAGCGGTAAATCTCCGTAAATAATCGCTGCCAAAAAAACATCTTGGCATAGCGAGCGGGAAAGCTATATTCAAATTTAATAAGTTGACGCATGGATTTCTAGCAAATCGTTCATTTACATGAGTTTTCGATAATCACGCCGTCCAGAGTCTTCATTCACCATTCAAAATTCACTATTCTCAATTCAGTTGGCCTCTTCCCCCCGCACCCCCTTTCTCCCCCCAGCACAATGTTCACAACCACCTTACTCAAAAAGCAAATTCCTAGCAGTAAAGCTCTAGGAGCGATCATTGTCCTTGCCATGGTAACTTCTGCTTTTGCAGCACAGATTCCACCCTTTGCAGATTCAATCACATGGTCCACGGGAAAGGAGGCGCCCAGTCTCAATGGCATGCGTGGAAAGTCCGTTGTCATTGTCTTTTTCCAGAGCTGGTGTGGTATATGTAACAAGTGGTCGCCAGGTTTTTTTCGTCAAGTCGGAGAGAAGTATAAAAACGATCCCAAGGTCGTCTTGGTCGCGTTAAAGACGGATGGCTCCGATATGAAGGAAGCAACAGACTATCTGAAGTCCAGAACTGATCTTGGACATTGGTTGGTAGGAACGGATAAAAACGCATCGTATTACCGGCAGGTAACCGGAAATGACAAGCTTTACAAGTATGTATGGGTCAACCCCAAGGGTGAAGTTTCTGAAGTGCTGGATGCTGGGGGGTATTTTGGGGAGAAAAATGCAAAACGGTTCGTCTTAGCCAGCGATGAAACAGCAAAGGCTCTTCACAAGGGAGCCTCTACGCTGATAGATGAGAATTCAGAACTTCGTGTGAAATTTAAAGAAGCTGTTCGATTTGCTGAAGTCGGGATGTTTTTAAGTGCGCTTAAGGCCGTGAGTCCACAAGCATCAAATCCCAAGTTAAAGAATGATGTGTCTGAGTTTCGGAAGGTCATCAGCGATTGTTTACAGGAAGCCGTGGAAACAAACGCAAAGATACTAACTGATGAAAACAATCTAAATCGCTATTCCTCGTATCTTTCTTTGGTGAAAATCAAAGACGGTTATGGAAAATCAGCCCCCGCGCTAGCAGCGCGTAAAATGATTGACCAGTATTCGCACTCGGATTGGGTTGAGGAAGAAGAAGAAGCCTTAAAGGACTATCAGTCGATCATGCGTCGGGCTACGCGAGCTGATGATCCGCGCTCAAGAAAGAGAATTTCAAAGTCGCTCAAAAAACTGGCCGACGAATTTCCAAATACGATGTATGGCAGGATGGCGGCAGCTTCATTGAAAAAGTAAGTGAGAAAAGAGGGGTATGAACCGAGGACATAGGTTACACTCAAATGTGCAATCAGAAAAAAAGGGGTTACTGAAGTGGCCCCACAAAATGGAGCCAAAGAATTGTTGATGAATTCGCTGGTCTGATCCGGGCAAATAACCCGAAATAAGACCAATGAAACGAAAAAAGAAGACACCTGACCGCCGAATTCAAAGCCCGCGTTGCCACAGAGGCACTCAAGGAGGCATGGTCAAGGCATGGTGACAGAGTGAAAAATGAGGATCTAAACTGTGTCTTCACTTGTAGACGGGTTGCAAGGTCAGACCTTGTAATTTAAGGGTGTGAATAATGAAGCTTCAGGAGCGGAGTAAAGCGATATAGAGTTATTAAGGCGTAATCCTCCGTAGGGATTGCCCCTTGTTGAGAATGGGAGATGAAATCGAGAGGGGCGCGTGGAGCTTCTTTTTCGATCATCAAAAAACGTATGGTGACCAAGGAGATGAGGACGAGGGCGGCGGATAACAGCGCGAAACGTCGGGCTCTAGAACGTTGGCGGTTGAGGCGGGATTCCGCCAGCCCGCGAAGTGCGTGGTCGCTTGATGTTCCGTCAGGAGGCTGAGAAATTCAGAGGCGGTTACTGGATGATGCTAAAATTTCTGCGTGAGCGGGTGCTTTTGTTGCTGGATTTCTTGGTGGCTACCAGGATGGAGCCAGGCTTGATTAATGGGGCCAGCTTACGGGTGAATTCATCAGGTATCCGTATGTTGGATCGGATGGCAGCGACAGCATTGCCTTGCGGTAAACGTAGGCCATTTGGTCATCGATGCTGACCGCCATGAGCACGGGGCCGCTAGGGGAGTTTTGAGGTTGCCATTCAAATTGACCGGGAGCTAGTTTGGTCTGGCTCGGCGCCGTGGGTGAGCAGGATGAAAGGCTGAGGGTGGCGAGCGCGGCAAGTGGGAGGGCGGCGCAGAGGCAGAGAGATCGGTTGATATTCATTGGGCGGATCATGATGGTGACCACCCTGGAGGACAAGCGAAAAAGTTTTGAACTTTTTCTGTTAGTTGGATGGTTATTTTGACGATGTCTGGAGGGGTAATCGGATAGTGGCGCGGCAGCCGTGGTCGGGGAGGTTTTCGAGCGTGGCGGTGCCGCCGTGCAGTTTGGCGGCTTCACGCACCAGCGGGAGCCCGAGTCCGGTGCCTTTGTGATCGCTGCCGGGGCGGGGGAGTGAGTAAAATCGGTCAAAGATGCGATGGAGAGCGTAATCAGGCACACCCGGTCCATGGTCATCGATGTGAATGACGGCTTCATTGTCCTCTTGTGTTAGGCTGAAAGTGATGATGCTTTCCTGAGGAGCAAATCCTATGGCATTTTCGATCAGGTTGGCAATGGCAAGCTGGATCACCATAGCATCACCGGTGAGTGTGATGTGCTCGGCGATGCGGCTGTATATTTCTAACTTCTTAGTGGTGAGTCGGCGGCGGGATTCGTTGGCTAGTTTCTCGCAGAGTTGGGAAAGATCGAAAGGGCGGCGCTGATCGAGGTGGGGTTTGCCTTCGAGTTCGGCAAGTTGTACCAGATCCTGGACGAGAGTTTCGCTGCGAGTGGTTTCGCGGCGGATGTTTTCGTGAAATCGCTTTCTTTGCTCCGCAGGCATGTCTTCGTCAAGGAGCTCCACCGCTCCACGGATGGCGGCCAGTGGGCTTTTGAGTTCGTGGGTCAGGGTGGAAACGTAGTTTTCCACATAGCGGCGGCCTTCCAGCGTTTCTCGCATATCGTGTAGGGCTTTGCCCAGTGTGTTGACTTCACGACCTTTGCCGAGATGAGGCATCGGTAGGCGTTCGCCTTGGGTGATCGATTGCGCGTAGCGGGTGAGCCGACCGATGGGTTGAAACAGCCAGATAAACACGGCGCCGATGAGCAGGATGATGCCGCTACCGATCAGGAGGGTGGAGGTGAAGATGTCGCGGCGGCGGGCGGTGATAAAGGTGAGGACGTCTGATTGGGGTTTGTAGACGGTGAGGACGGCGATGATTTTGGGCTCGGTGCCATCAGTTCCATTGGATCGAATGGGGGCGGCGACGTAGAGAACTGAGCTGTTGGCATTTTGTTCATCGTCTCGCGATGAACGCGCTCCATAGTGGCCGGCTAGGGTGCGGGCGACATCGTTGTAGTCTGAGTAGTCCTGACCCTCGCGTTTGCCGTTGTCGGAATCAAAAATGACGATGCCTTTGTCGTTAGTCAGGTAGGCGTTGAGGCCGATGTTGGTTTTGGTGTGATCATAGATCTGGGCCCGGATGATGTGTTGGTGGGCGTGGGAAAAGGTGTCGCGGAGGGTTTCTTGTTCGGATTGTCCGTGTTCGATCTCGCTTTCGATCATACCCGCCATGACATGGGCGGTGTCCACCATGACCTCTTCCGTGGCTTGGAAGGTCTGGGCGTCGACATCATCTGTCAAATACACACCGAGACGGTAAAACCCGAACCCGATGATCAGGGTGAGGACAATGAGGGTGACGCGTGTGAATCTCATGGTTGGGATAGAATGGACAATAGAAACAATGGGATCATGGCTGAAATAAGTTCTAGAGGAGAACGTAGGAATGATACAGCCTGAAAGAGCCGAGTTTTTTGTTTGATGCGTTAAAAGTCCCAGTTTGCGGTATATGTTTGCGTTTTCGTAAGTTTCTTGTCAATGGTGACCGTTCAACAGCTTGCGCTTATGCCTTCATCGTCAAATCCACTTACTCTTGCCGCCGTCGGTTGTGGTTCCCGCGCCCGAACGTATTGTAGAATTGCCAAGTCGTTTGGTGATCGTTACGCGGTGGTTGCCGGGGCGGATCCTGTTTTGGATCGTTTGGAGACAATGCGGGAGATCTCGCAGAATCCTGAGTTTCGGGCATTTGATGCTGCCGAAGAGCTTCTTGCTGAGGATCGTTTGGCCGATGTGTTGATCATAGGGACGCAGGATAATTACCATTTTGAACCTGCAAAAAAGGCGTTAGAAAAAGGCTATCACATTTTGTTGGAAAAACCGGCTGCGCAGACGCTGGAAGAGGTGGTCGAGCTGGCGCGTCTGGCTGAGAAGTATGATCGGAAGATTATGCTCTGCTTTGTGCTGCGCTACACCCAGTTTTATTCCAAGGTGCATGAGATTGTTCGCTCAGGTCGGTTAGGTGATATTATTTCCATGCATGCTGTCGAGGGTGCTGAGGCCTGGCATCAGGCGCATTCTTTTGTCCGCGGGCACTGGGGTCGTCAGGAGGAATCCACGCCGATGATTATTGCCAAGTGCAGCCATGATACCGATTACATTGCCTGGCTGATGCAGAGCCATTGCAAGTCAGTTAGTTCTTTTGGAAGGCTATCCTATTTTAAAGAAGAGCATGCGCCGGAGGGGGCGACGGATCGCTGCACCTCTGGATGTCCACACGCTGCACCGCAAGGAGGATCGTGTATGTATGATGCGCACCTCTACCTCGGCAAACATGAGCGCTGGCTTGATATGGTCTATCCTCATCCCACCGATCGAACGGAGGAGGAGGTGGTCGAGTGGCTGAAGTCATCCCCGTGGGGTCGCTGTGCGTGGAAATGTGACAACGATGTGGTGGATCATCAGGTGGTGAATATGGATTTTGAAAATGGTGCGACAGCGAGTCTAACCATGACGGCGTTTGACTTCGGACGCTCGTTAGATATTTATGGGACAAAGGCAACGCTACGTGGTGGCGAGGCACATAAAACGATATCCGATGCGGATATCTCGATCCGGGATCATGCCAGCGGTGAGACCGAAACTATTACTCTGGAAGCGCTTCCTGACGATGGTTATCATGGTCATGGAGGAGGCGATCACGGGTTGGTTGATTCGATGGATACGATTTTCCGTGGAGAAGGTCGGGACAGCGCGTTGATTGGCCATTCCATTGAAAGTCACCTGATCGGTTTTGCTGCGGAGCAATCACGTTTGGCTGGAGGAGCGCCAGTGCGCCTGGATGAGTTGGAGGGGTGATCGAGAGCTCTTTAATCTCGTTTCTTTTTTCTAGTGCGTTTGGTGCCAGGTGCTGTTCTTTGTTCACCAAAGTATTTTTCGCTGCGGTAGCGGAGCCAGACGCGGAGTGTTTGCGGCACTTTTTCGCGTTGTTCTTGGCTGAGGGACTCATAGAGCGCCATTGCTTTTTCTCTCTCTCCTCGGCATGCTCGGTTGTTGTGCGCATCCCAATAGCTGCGTGCCACCCGGATACGGCGGCACACCTCTTTGATCAGGGCTTTGCCGGTGAGCGGGTGCAGGGATGCTTTTTTCTTGGCGGGCATGAGCGGAGATTGACACAGATGGAGAGAAAGATCAGCTGAGAAGTTTCGTATTTGCTCTCATGCGTTTATTATGGATTCCGCCATCGGTTGTTCTTTTAGGGTTGGGCATCTCATCTCTCATGGCTGAGAGAGATGTTTCATCCATGCTCAAAGATATAGGTCAATACCAGAAGATCCCGAAGGCTCAACAAGAGGCCGTGTTTAATGGCCTGTCTTGGAAGTCGTTTAAAAAACTCACGGATGATCAGCGCAAGGATGTGCAGCTTGCTTGTTGCAAGGCGTCGAAAAACCTCATCGGTAAAAATGCCAAAGGAAAGCTGAAGGTCGTCAAAGATCCGGGGGAGAAACAAATACTCAAGGTGGCTGGCGATTACCTCATGGGCTTGCCGGCAGAAAAAGTGCCCGCTCACCCCGCTGCCGAAGATCTGTTTGGCCCGTTCCCTAAAAATGCGTCCCGAGTGAGCCAAAGCATCACGATTGATCCGATGGTGGTCCGCTGGCATTCCACGGGGCTGTATGCGGCTCCGGGAGAAGTGGTTACTTTGACGTTTCCTGATGCATGGGTCGGCAAAGGACTCAAGGTGCAGGTCTCAGGGCATCGGGACAATATTTCAGTGAAGAAAAACCTGATGCGATTGCCAACAAAACCTGCCCGAAGTTTCTCTGTGGATCAGAGCGTCGTGAAAGTGGCGGGCTCCTTTGGTGGGGCTATTTACATTGATACCGGTAATCAGCAGAGAGAGGGTAAGCCTTTTCAGGTGAAAATTTCTCATGCGCTGCAGGCACCGTATTTTGTAATGGGTGAAACCGATGTTGAAACGTGGAAAAACACCTTAAGAAAAGCGCCTGCTCCTTACGCTGAGCTGGTGACGGGCAGGATTGCGCTCTCCTTTCCATCGGCGTGGGTGCGTGATATTGAGGATCCCACGGAACTCCTCAAATACTGGGACAAGGTGGTAGCGTTACATGATGAGTTAGGGGGGATGGCTTACACTCGATTTGGTCCCGAGCGTGTGAATGTGGATGTGCAGATATCCGTAGGGCTTTTCCATGCCGGATACCCAGCCCAAGGTCCACAAAAGCAATGCCGGGGTGTGGTGGATCTCGAAAAACTCAAAACCCGAGGGAATTGGGGGTGGTTTCACGAGATGGGGCACGAATCACAGCGCAGACCCGATAAGGCATGGGGGTGGAATAACCCATACACGTTTGATGGCTCGGTAGAAACCACGGTGAACTTATTCTCAGCCCACGCCATGGATCGGATGAAGGTGTCTAACCGGGGAGGATGGAGCTGGACGGCCTCTTCCGATGAGGTGAGCAAGCGCGCTCACAAAATCATGAAGGGCGAGAAACGATACCCCGAGCTGGGTGCAGGTGATAAGCTGGTGATGTATCTTCAGCTTCGCGATGCCTTTGGCTGGAAATCCATCCAGAAATTATTAACGGGATACAGTAAGGATCAGGATAAAAACCCAGAGGTGTTACCCAAAAATAATCAAGCCAAGCGCGATGCCTTTCTGGTGCGCATGTCTGAAGTGACGGGGCATAACCTCACACCATTTCTGCAAGATCTCTGGGGGATCAAGATGAGCTCTGAGGCCGTTAAGAAAGTGCAATCTTTGCCGGCATGGATGCCAAAAGGATTTACTGAGAAATCATAGAGACATCGCTGCTAACAGCCCCTTTTTCATCACCTTGGCATTGGCCTTGCCGGGGAACCAGAAATCGAAGGCGAGCACGCCTTGGTGCAAGAGCATCGACAGGCCGTTGGCGGTGCGGGCTCCGGTGGAGTTGGCTTCGCTGAGCAGGGCGGTGACCGGTGGATTGTAGATGGCATCGTACACCATGTGGTGTGGCTGGATGCACTGGGAAGGCAGCGGCAGGGGATCGATTCTGTTCATGCCCAGCGGCGTGGCATTGATGATGAGATCGGCATGGCCGGCGGCTTCTTCGATCTCTTGGCCCTCAGGGCTCAGGGCGGTGAGGTGTTCGCCGGGTCCGGCGAGTCGCTCGGACTGCGCGTAGTATTTTTGGAGGTCGCTGGCGAGGGACTGGGCTTTTTCCACGGTGCGGTTGACGAGCCAAAGTTGTTCGCAGCCGAGTCGGGCGCACTGGGTGGCGATGGCGCGTCCCGCTCCTCCGCCAGTTCCAAGAATCATCACGCGGAGGTCACCGAGATCGAGGCCGAACTCTTCATGAATTGCCCGAGCCAAGCCGGGGGCATCCGTGTTGTGGCCGAGGGTGCCGTTTTCTTCGAAGAGGATGGTGTTCACTGCGCCAATGGCACGGGCGTCTTCGGTGAGGGCATCACAGAAGTCGAGCGTTTCAAATTTATGAGGCACGGTGACATTGCATCCCACAAATCCGAGTTCTTTTAGGCGAGTGAGTGCTTCAGCCACCTGTCCTGGCTCAACATCTAACCTGATATAACGCATCTTCATTTCAGTGGAATCCAGAACGGCCTGATGCATCCCGGGAGATGCCGAGTGTTTGATCGGATGGCCAATCACGGCGAGGCGCGCGGGCTTGTCAGCGCCTTCATCGAGAAGTTCACGGCTAGCGAGATCTGAGAATTGATAGACAGGTTTCATGGTGACTGGGTGATTTGGTGTTAGAGTGTTTCGACTGCGCGTTTGATGCGTCTGACGCATTCCTCTTGGCCGAGAATGTCGAGAATGTCGCCGAGGTCCGGACCTCCGCCTTGACCGCTGAGGGCGATGCGGGTGGGGAACATCAGTTGGCCAGGCTTGGAGCCGTTGGCTTTGGCGGTGGCTCCGATGGTGGATTTTGCTTCTGACCAGTCGTCGAGCGATGCGAAGGCCTCGGCAAGCCGGGTGAGTAGATCGTTGGCGGCTTCGTTTTTGCGGACTTTGTCGAGCATCTCAGGATCGAGTGGGAAGTCGTTGTTGAGATAGAAGGCGATGGCGGCGGGGACCTCGGTGAGGCGTTTCACCTTTTCTTGAACGGAGGCTGCGATGGCATTGAAATTGTCAGGTAAGGTGAAGCCGGCAGCGGTGACAAAGGGAGCTGAGGCATCCGTGAACTGCTCGGGGGTGAGTTTCATCTGGTGCTGTTGGTTGAGCCATTCGCATTTCTCGACATCGAATTTTGCTGGTGAGCGGACGATGCCATCCAGGCTGAACCTCTCGATGATTTCGGAGACGGGCATCACCTCTGAGTCATCTTTGGCGGACCAGCCTAGGAGAGTGAGGAAGTTAAACACGGCATCGGGCAAATAGCCGTCCGTGTCGTAGCTGCCAAGAGCGGCTCCGGTGTCGCGCTTGCTCATCTTCGAGCCATCTTTATTGAGAATAAGCGGGATGTGGCCGTATTGAGGTGGCTCCACGCCGAAGGCTTCAAAGAGCTGAAGGTGCTTCGGGGTGTTCATCAGATGATCTTCACCCCGGAGGACGTGGGAAATTTTCATTTCCAAATCATCGACAACGTTGACGAAGTGAAAAACATAGGATCCATCGGAGCGTTTCACCACCATATCGGGTGTGTTTTCCTCGTTGGTGTAGTCAATGGTGACTTCGCCGCAAATGAGATCGTTCATCACCACCGGCTTACGCTCGAATTTAAATCGCCACGCGCCATCGTCTTCATAGACTCGGCCATCGGTGAGCAGTTTATCAAACCATTTGTCGTAGATGTCGTTTCGCTGACTTTGAAAATACGGGCCGTAATTGCCCGTGGTGGTGCCATCGGCCTGGGGGCCTTCATCCCAGTTGAGCCCGAGCCAGCTCATGCCCTCAAAGATCGCTTGCCGCGCCTCTTCTGTGTTCCGTGCTTCATCGGTATCCTCCACGCGCAGCACAAAGCTGCCGCCGTGTTTGCGGGCAAAGAGCCAGTTGAATAAAGCGGTGCGGGCACCTCCAACGTGAAGGTAGCCGGTGGGAGAGGGGGCAAAGCGGGTGCGGACTGGGGTAAGTGTTGGAGAGTTGCTCATGCCTGTTGTTTACTGTCAGAGATGACAATGCGCAAGCTCGGAGCGTGGGCAGGTGGGGGGATTGAGTAATTACTCAGAAATAGACTGTTGATACTGCCGTGGTGAAATCCCCATTTCCCGTTTGAACGCCCCTGAAAAATAATGAACGGTGGAAAATCTGCAGACATGGGCAATATCAGTAATTGAGAGCTCTTTGGGTTTTTTTTACCAAGAATCATGTGATGCATGGTTTCCGCCCCAATAAATCCCCGCGCCACCTATGCTGCCATGATCACTCGCATGGACCGCACGCTTGGCAAAATGCGCACCTTGCTTAAAGAGCTCAAACTCTACAACCTCAAATCGGACATCGCCGAAAGCCAAGACGTTTTCAAGCAACACCCAGAAGTCGTGGCCGAAATCGAAAAGCTGGTGCGGGAAGCTCACACTCCCAACAAAATGTTCCCGATGGGGGCGTTGGAAAAAGAATAGAAGTAGGCCAAGTCTCGCTTCACTCCGGCAAGGGCACGGGATCGCCAAGGTGTCTGGGTTGTTTGTCAGTGATGTGCACATCGAGCCACATTTTCACCCTAGCGAGCACCTCGCGGTCTTCTGTTTTTCGGGCGGCGTAGCCCTGGACGTCTTTCGCGTTATAGCCGACCACATCCATGCCATTGGCTTTGGCAATGTAGGCGGCGCGTTCGTTTTGAAATTTTTGGCTAATCAGTGTCATCTCATTCAGGCCGAAGATTTTTTTTGCCCGCACTACCGAATCCAAGGTTCTCAATCCCGCATAATCACAGGCGATTTTTCGGAAGGGGACACCAGCCTTCACCAGAGCTTTCCTCATGGCGACGGGTTCATTGTAGTATTTTTCCCGATTGTCACCCGAGACGATAAGGCAATCGACCTTGCCTGCCTTCCATAGCTCGGCGGCAGCTTCGATCCGGTATTTGAAATACAAGTTATCACGGGTGCCTAGTTTTTCCGAGCAGCCGAAGACGAGTCCAGCACGCCGGTGTGGCACTTCGTCCACCGTGTCAAAGAGCACACCTTTTCCCGCTTGGGTGGCGGAGTAGTTAGTGAACCAGAGAAAAGCAAAACATCCCGTTAGCACGAGAAAGCAAAACAGGGCAAGGCGCTTGATCCATCGTTTCAAAAAAGCGGCGGTCCCGGAGTTTCCAGCACGGGCATGACCTTTCGGGGCTTCTTGGGCTTTTTTGCCTGCTTTGATGGTTGAGGAATCCTTCATGGCCTTCATCTCTGCATTCAGAGATTAGCATTCTTACGGGGGAGCTTCACCACGGCTTTCACGAGTGAGGAAAATAATCCGTCTTTTAAGTTTTTCGGAGCCAGCACCCGTAGCTTTCTCTTGGCGGGAAGTAAGTAAAGGTTCCTAACGCGGCCAATGAATTCACCATCCGCCTCCATCGGCACCTCACGGTTACATTCGATATGGAAGCTGCGCGATTGCATATACGTCACCGAGGAGTGACCGTCTTCAATCGCGCCCGTGGCGATGCCCATCAGGGAGTCCATCACGACTTTATAGCCGACTTCGGTAAAGAGCAGGAGATCTAGCATCTCATCGTCATTGACGGCTTTGGGGAAGAGCTTGAGTTGACCTCCGTAGAGTGAGCCATTTCCGGCAATGACACAGACGCCCTCCTCTATCCGGCCGTCATGGCAGGTCACTCGCATCCTGGGTGGGTTATCACCAAGCACACGCACAGCGGCCATGAGGTAGGCCATCGGACCAAATACTTTTTTGCTGCCCAAAGCGGTTTCCTCGATCACCTGGGCATCAAATCCAATTCCCGCCATTTGCAAAAAAGCATGGCCGTTGGCTTCGAAAAGATCCACCTCTTTGATAAATCCGGCATCGATGATATCGAGGGATTTTTTGAGACTGTTAAAAGGCAGTCCAAGCTCGCGGGCAAAGACATTCATGGTGCCAGCGGGTAACACGCCCAGAGCGGTATCTGACCCAGCCAGCCCTTGCACCACGGCATTCAATGTGCCGTCACCACCTGCGGCGACGACAATGGGTTCTCCCTCGCGCACAAATTTTTCAGTCAGCTCACGGGCATCCTCGATGCTGCGGCTGGCGTAGAGCGCGAAGCGCGGCGCATGAGTCATGAGAAACCGCAGCGTCCTTCGTCCCCGCTGACTGCGAGCGTTTGGGTTGAAGATCAAAGGGTAGCGAGGCAGGTCTGGCATCGGAATGATCTTGCATGCCCGTGGTTATTTTTAAATCACCAATAACAGAAATTTTCCCTGGGCTCGCTCCTAGGTAAGCTGATAGCGAGAGACTCTTCCTCTTTTCGTTACCTTGTTGAAAGAATCATGATGTGTGCCAGTATATCACTGAATTACATGCGCATCCGAAAAACAGCTATTATACTCGGGGCCTCGCTGGCCCTGATGACTTCGCTCGCCTCGCTCTATCAGGATGCGCTAAAGACCTATCGGGAAAAACCAGCGCTCGCCAAAGAGCTCGCCGCCACACCGGAAGCGGCAGCCCTCGTTCTTTGTGCTAATGCTATTCTCAACACCGACGAAGCGCTGACGAAATAGAGCCAACTCCAAGCTGATCCTAGATAGGCTCCAGCGCGGCGATGGCTTCTTTCAAAAGCTTGGCGGGCCATTGGCCTGGGGCGGTGGGTTCATTGCCAAGATAGCCGTAATTGAGCAGTGATCCATGCTGCGCGTAGAGCAGGCGGGAGACGGGTGCCAGTGGTCCCATACCCATAACAGACATCGGATGGCTGTTGCGTTTGAGCAGGCTGGTGCAGAGGGGGAAATCTTTAACGCTCTTATGATAGACGGCGATTTTAACGATGTCTGCCTCCTCACTGAGGTTGATAAGTCGCTGCATTTCGAACTCTTCCGGGGTTTCCTCAAAATTATGATAAGAGAGAATGAGTCCGACATTTCTGCTGCGGATCCGGTGAATCGTTTTGGCGAGGTTGTCGTAGGATGCCAGCTCGACGTCGATCCATGTGGCGCGATCTGCCACGGACATCAGTAAATCCGAGCGCTCCTCCAAGCTCAGAACCGCCGCGCCACCTTCCGCCGCACTGCGGGCCGTGAATAAGAGAGGGAAATCCTTAAAGCGATCGAGCTCGAGGTCGAGAGCCTCCTGATGCCCAGCCATGCCATCCAACCTAATTTCCAGAATATCGCACTGCGATGGTAGCTCTACTGGCTGCAAGCAAGCGAGATGATTGAGTGAGGCGACAGAGCCAACGACGAGTGGGCTCTTTGGAATGATCACTTGGCGTTGGGTGGGCATGACGGATGCTTTTTATAGGTTAGTTTCTGTCAGCTGTAAAGAAGATGCTAATATGAATACTACTGATTCGGATCTATCTTCTCGGTGACAATTTTAATGGGAGCGGGAGGAAGCGAGCTGAGGAATGTTTTGCCGTAGGGCTTGGTGACGACTCGGTTGTCGAGCAGGACGACCATGCCTTTGTCTTTGGCGGTGCGGATGAGACGGCCAACTCCTTGGCGGAGTTTAAGCACGGCTTCGGGCACGGAGTAGTCGACAAAGGGGTTGCCGCCGTTAGCGGTGATGGCTTCGAGGCGAGATTCCACGAGCGGGTGATCTGGCACGGCGAAGGGAAGGCGGGTGATGATGACATTGGAGAGGGCCTCACCTGGCACATCCACTCCGGCCCAGAAGCTATCGGTTCCAAAGAGGACGCTGTTGATATCTTTGCGAAAGACCTCAATCATCTTGTTGCGCGCCATACCATCGCCTTGCAGCAGCAGTCGCCAGTCGTTATCGAAGAAAAAGTCATCCATCGCCTCCGCGACGTTTCTCATCAGTCGGTAGCTGGTGAAGAGGACAAATGCCTTACCCTCAGTGTATTTGAGCACCCGGCCGATCCAGTGGACCAGCGCTTTTTCGTAGGCTTCTTTATTGGCTGGTTCAGGCATCGATTTGATGACGTAGATCTCCATCTGCTCTTTGTAGTTAAATGGGCTACCGATCTTTACAGCGACGGAGTCCTCTGCGCCGATCCGTTTTCTGAAGTAGCTTAGCTCTTCGTCGCCGGTTCCCAAGGTGGCGCTTGTTAGGATGCAGGTTCGTTCTTGGCCAAACATCATACGTCGCAGTCGGTCCGCTACATTGATCGGTGCGGAGTGAATGCTGAGCATGTCGCCATCGCGGCCACTTTTTTGCACCCAATACACGCTATCGTCATCGTCTTGATCGAGGAAGATTCGGATGCCGGCGTGGATTTCCCGGATCCGGCGTGCGCCGTCCATGAGTTCGGAGCGGGTGGAGGAGTCTTTTTCGAGGTTGTCCGCCGCTTCTTCGATTTCTTGCCAAAGTCTGCGTAGCGGTTCGCCCAGAGTGTTTTCTACAAAGTCGGGTTTTCGGATTCTGAACTCCTTGCTGAATTTGCCAAATTCCACGTTCTGTTCGATTGCCTGATAGAAGTCTGCCGCCTCATCCAGCACGCGCTCTGCGGCTTTGATCGATCCGGCATGGCGGAGGGCGCGTAGCAGTCCTTTGCGATTTTTGGGGTTATAGAGTCGCTGCACTTCGAACTTTAAGCCCGCGTGACTCTGCCTCATTCCCAACTGCACGGCGGCCACCTGCTCGAGAGTGTGAGCTTCATCGAAGATGACAAAATCATTGGCAAATAGGTAGCCGGGATCTTCGTCAGATATTTCTCCGAGAGCGAGGAGTGAGAAAAATAAGGTGTGATTGAGCACGACGATATCCGCGTCCTCCATCTGCTTGCGGGCTTTTTGATAGAAGCAATTGCCATTGCGTCCACAGCTGCGCTGGGTGCAGACGCTTCCTTCGCTGCAGACCTGACTCCAGACTTTGGGAGAGGGTTGGAAGTCGAGATCGCTGCGTGTGCCATCGGTGGTGCCTTCCGCCCAGTCCCAGATGGCTTTGAGTTCTTCGGACTCACCGGTGCTGAAGAGGTCGCCGGTTTGTTGCATCGCGCGTTTCAGCCGGAGCGGGCAGAGGTAATTCCCTCGGCCTTTGAGCAGGGCGGCTTTAAGTTCGCCGCCCAGTATTTTGTTAGCGAGCGGGATGTCCTTGGTGATGAGCTGTTCCTGCAGGTTGATGGTGTGGGTGGAAATGACGGCCTTTCTGCCCGTTTCCATCGCAAACTTGGCTGCGGGGATGAGATACGCCAGTGATTTCCCGACGCCGGTTCCAGCCTCGGCGCACAGCACATGGCAGCCGTCCAGTGCCTCGGCTACGGCGATGGCCATCTGTTGTTGTTCGGCCCGATATTCAAAGTCCGGAGACGATGACAATTTTCCGGTGGCAGAGAACATCTCTTCCATTTCTTTAACGAGGTCAATTGTCTCTTTGGGTGCCCCTCCGCTCTCTTCTGCAAATGCGATCATCGTTCGGCCTCAGTGGTATCCTATTTCCAAGAAACCGACAATCATCAAGAGAAGTAAAATAGAAATGAATGATTATGAACCCGATGCCGTCTCATCGAGCGTAACAAGATTGCTCTCCCTATGAAAAATTTTAGAATCATTCCCTTCGCCACTTTCTCCGCCCTTATCCTAGGTGTCCTATGCAGCATAAGTTCCTGTGAAAAGAAAAACGTCGATCCCGCTCAAGTGCCCGAAGAACTCAACGAGCAGCGACGGTTATCAGAGCAGGAGAGTCAAATCAAAGATCTTGAGGCAAGAGAGCGGGCGATTGCCAGTCAGATGGCGCAGGAGAGGCTGGAGGCTCAGGAAATATCACTGCAAAACAAACGTGAGGCCTTGGCTCGCGAGCAGGAGTTACTCGCACGTCTTGAGGAGCAGGCCAGAGCCCATACCGAGCTGGTTGCTCTTCAGGATGCTGAGCGGGCCGAAGCCTTCGCGGTGGATGAAGCGGCCGCTGAGGAAGCCGCCCGCGCGGCCAGAAAAGCCCGAGAGTTTGAGCAAATGCAAGCCGATCAACTGCAGCGTGAGCGCGAGTTAAGGGAGGAGGCCGAACGCCTTCGGGAGGAAAGCGAGTGGATCGCCGAAGACAATGCCAGAGCGGAAGAAGCTGCACGCCGTGATGCTGATGAGTTAGCGTGGAGGCTCCGCGAAACCCAAGCGTGGTTGGACAGTGAAGCGTGTGCTCGACGTCAAAGTGAACGAGTCTGGCGTCTGGCATGGAGGACCAGGGAGAAGGTTCACCATCACGACAATCACAGGAATCACGACAATCACAGGAATCATGTCAAACACGGTGATCATGATCGACGTCACGAGCAAGAAAAGATACGCAAGGAAGCTGAGAAACGGCAGGAGGCTCGTCTGAAAAAAGAGCGCAAGATACGTGAAAAGGCCGTGCTTGAAGGTCGGAAGCAGGATCGTAAAATGCGAGAACAGCAGCGCGCGCATCAAAAACGAGAAGAGGCCAAGCGTGAAACCGCAGAGAAAGCCATGGCACAAGAGAAAGCAAAGCAGATCAAGAGAGCACGTGAGCAGCAAATGAAAGAAGCCAGAGTGAAAGCCGCTGAGGAAAAAGCTAAAGTTGAGTGGCGGAAAAAAGCCAAACGTGAACAGGAAAAACTGGAGCGCGTCCGGCAAGAGCGAGAGCGTCACGCGCAAAAAATGCAGGCAGTTCGAGAAAAAGCAGCACAGAAAAAAGTGGAAAAAGAGCAGGCCGCAGCCGTTCGTCGTGAAAAAACTCTGGCCGATCAGCGGCGGAAGCAGCAAGAAAAGGCACGCAAGGAAGCTGAGAAACGGCAGGAGGCTCGTCTGAAAAAAGAGCGCAAGATACGTGAAAAGACCAAGCGTGAAACCGCAGAGAAAGCCATGGCACAAGAGAAAGCAAAGCAGATCAAGAGAGCACG
This sequence comes from uncultured Verrucomicrobiales bacterium, assembly GCA_964398555.1. Taxonomy (GTDB): domain Bacteria; phylum Verrucomicrobiota; class Verrucomicrobiia; order Verrucomicrobiales; family Akkermansiaceae; genus Oceaniferula. Next base: position 306 of record CAYNNY010000006.1, on the reverse strand, counting down.
TGAGCAGCAAATGAAAGAAGCCAGAGTGAAAGCCGCTGAGGAAAAAGCTAAAGTTGAGTGGCGGAAAAAAGCCAAACGTGAACAGGAAAAACTGGAGCGCGTCCGCGAAGAGCAAAAAATGAAGGAAGCTCAAGAAAAAGCAGCAAAAGAGCAGGCCGCAACTGCACGGCGTAAAAAAGCCGAGCGGGAAGGACTGAAGCGGGATCGTAAAATGCGAGAACAGCAGCGCGCGCATCAAAAACGAGAAGAGGCCAAGCGTGAAACCGCAGAGAAAGCCATGGCACAAGAGAAAGCAAAGCAGATCAA
>CAYNNY010000005.1:28412-41352 GCA_964398555.1 uncultured Verrucomicrobiales bacterium | reverse complement strand
ATTTAGTATTTAGAGTTTAAAGTATTACGCTTACGACTCCCTCTCATTAATATCCCTCGCAAAGAGCGCAGCACCGATCAGAACAGCGGTGAGCATCACGGCGATGGCGAGGACGGCGGGTGCGTGAGTGGTGAAAAGAGTTTCGCCCATCTTAGCGAGGTCAACAGTCGGGGCATCTACGACAACTGCGGAAGACACTTCCGGTGAACTCATCGCAGATGAAACCGTAAACACAAGGCCAGCAAGCACCGGGATGCAGCAGAACAGCCCCGCGACCATCGATTGCGGACGACGCGCAATTTCTTTCGATTCATCCGATGGCCGGGTAATCAATAGCGAAAACACAATCAGCACCGCGACCGCACCAACATAAACAGAGAACTGAATCAGCCCCAGAAAATCGGCCCCCAGACTAATATAAAGCACCGCAATCAGAGAAAGCGACAGCGCCAAAAAGAGAGCGGAGTGCACAGGACGCGCTTTCCACACCGCACCGAGCGCAGCGAGGACAATCAATGGAATAAGAATATAAAGAGCGATCATTCGGCAAAGTGGTATTGACGTGTCGCAGGTGCGAGGCGTCGGTTAAGAATCACAGTAATGATGAGATAAGGAATCAGGAGGAATGGGATCGTCAACGCCCATCCAAGAACGCCAGCCATGAATCCATCTCCACAGAATTTCCAGATCGCTGCCGCCGGAATGGTGAGCAGGGAAAGTGGAATGAGGAACAGCCAGCAAAACCGCATCAGTTGGTCCATCCGCACACGCATCCACGTGCCACGAATCCAGAGTAGCGTCATCACAACGCCTACAAGTTTAGCAAAAAACCAGATCCAGCTTGGCACCCATTCGAGACCCGCGACTGGTGCGCTCCAACCACCGAGAAACAAGGTGATAAACAACCCGCTGATCGCAAACATTCCAAGGTATTCACCCATAAAAAACAGGGCGTATTTAAAGCCGGAGTATTCGGTCATGTGTCCTGCCACAATCTCCGACTCCCCTTCCGGAAGGTCAAACGGGCAGCGGTTGGCTTCGGCGATGGCGGCAATGAAAAACACAATCCCTGCCACCAAGCCCCACGGAGTAAAGATATTCCAGTTGGAAATAAACCCGAGGTTATAAGTCGCTTGATGCTCGACAATGACGGGAAGCGATAGCGAGCCGGTCATCATAATCACACCCATGGCGGAAATCATCAGCGGAAGCTCGTAACTCACCATTTGCGAAATCGCACGTAGCGAACCAAGCATCGGAAATTTCGAGCCACTCGCCCACCCTGCGATAAACACCGACATCTCAGTCATCGCACCCACTGCGAAGAAAAACAGCAATCCAAGTTGAAGGTTCACCGGAATCCATTCTTTTCCGTAAGGAATCACAGCGAGCGCCAGAATCGCAGGAATCACAATCAGGATCGGCGCGATTAGGTGGAGAAGTTTTTCTGCTTTATAAGGCACAATGTCTTCTTTGGTGAGCATCTTAATACCATCGGCCACCGGCTGAAAGAGCCCCATCGGGCCGACCCGGTTAGGGCCGTATCGGTTCTGAATGCGGGCCAGCGTTTTACGCTCGACGAGAGAAACGAGGGCGAAAGCGGTGAGAAACACACCCACAACCACAGCGGCAGAAACAAGAAATCCGATCGACATGCCCAACCACTCGGGCGCGCCGAGTTGGAAACAAATCCAATCGACGAGTCGGTTCGGAAGTTGCGGTAATCCTTCGAGGGTCGTCCAGATCGCCGGGGCGTCGACCGCTACGTCCGCGGCAGCCGCTTGATTCGCTAAAATATTCATGCTTGGTCTCCTTTCTTCTCAGAGGGGAGCGTGGGCGTCCCGCCCGCTTCATCAACCCCTGCATCCTCAGTCGCTTCTTGCTCTTTTTTCAATCGATCGGCATCGGCCTTCTTCTTCAATCGCTCAGCTTTGGCCTTGGCGGCGGCGGCTTTTTTCTCAGCAGCGGCTTTCCGGCTCGCAGCAACTTCAGCAGCTTGCTTGGGGCGGATTTTTTCGTGGTAATCGGTCGATTTCGATAGTCGGTCGAGTCCGTAAAGCATTTCATCAAACCGATTCCCCTTACTTAGTTCAAACTCGTTATCCATGTAGATCGAGTCGAATGGGCAAACTTCCGCACAAATCCCGCAGTTCATACAAACCGAAAAATCGATTTCAAACACAGAGGGGCATTTTTTTGATTTCCCTTTTTCATCGCGGTCGAGCTCGATGTAGATGCACTGCGGTGGGCAAGCTTTTTCACAGATTTTACACGACGTGCAACGCAGTCCGGCACCCGGTGTCGGGTCATCATTATCATAGACGAGAAAGGGGAAATTACGAAAGTTCGGAGTGATCGGCGCGCGTTCCTCAGGATACTGCACGGTGGTCAGTCGTTCCTTTTTGTAATAGCTCTGGACGAAGTTTTTCGCCGTCACAACCAATCCCTGGCACAACCCCAGACCCGGCAAGACCCATTTCTGCTTAGCAGAGGACTTGCTGTCTAGTGTTGTTTCTGTGGTGGCAGATGGTTCCATGGTTGAAAGTTTTTTAGTTTGTCAGTTTGCTACAGGTGATGCCTACGGCGCTAGACAGAATTAACAGAGTTTTTCAGAATTTGCTTAGGTTGCTAATATGGAGTGGAGACTTCTAGTCTCCGGCTGCCTATCGTGCGTCGTGCTGGTTTGGTTTTTAGAGTTTAGAATTTGGAGTTTCTCGCAGCTTCGCTGCTACCGATCCACCTCCCCCAACACAATATCCACCGAGCCTAAAATCACGACCACATCAGCGAGGTCGAGGCCAAGACACATGTCCTCGATCAGGGTGAGGTTGATAAAACTGGGCGGACGGACGTGATAGCGGTAGGGGTTGGGTTTACCATCGCTGATGAGGTGGAAGCCAAGCTCGCCTTTCGGTCCTTCGATCCGGCTATACGCTTCGCCGGGCTTCGCTTTAAACTTCGCGCTCTTGATTTTCGTATTCACAAAGTCGCCTTCCGGGATGTCGGCGATCGCTTGTTTGAGAATTTTCAACGACTCCCGCATTTCGAGAAACCGCATCATCAAGCGGTCATAGCAGTCGCCTCTTTCGCCATAAGGGATTTTGAAGTCGAACCGATCGTAGATCCCGTAGGAGTCCACCTTTCGGATATCGTAAGGCACACCCGATGCCCGAAGCATAGGGCCCGTGATGCCAGCATTGATCATCAGCTCCTGGCTGACCTGACCGATGTTTTGCGTCCGAGCTAGAAGGATTTCATTACCCACGATCAAGGCCTCCATTTCGTCGAGATACTCGTCGTATCCATCAACGAAAGTTTTCGCTTTTTCGATCCACCCCTTGGGCAGGTCGTTACGGCATCCACCGAACCTCATGTAGTTCGTCATCATCCGTGCACCGGTGAGTTCCTCAAACAAATCAAATAGCTTTTCACGCTCGCGGAAGGCATACATCAGCGCCGATCCCCAAGCACCAAGGTCACCAAGGAAGAATCCAAGGAACACAGTGTGGTTCATCACGCGAGTGAGTTCGGAAGTGATGATGCGAATATACTCCGCACGCTCAGGAACTTCGATCCCCGCGAGCTTTTCCACCGCCAGTGCATAGGCCAGGTTATTGGTCAGCGGGCAAAGGTAATCGAGCCGATCCGTGTAGGGCATCGATCCGAGGTAAGGAATGTTTTCGGCAATTTTTTCGTGATTGCGGTGCAGGTAGCCGAAGACAGGCTTCAAACACACCACCGTTTCGCCATCAAGCACAACGTTCATCCGGAACACACCGTGGGTGGACGGGTGTTGTGGCCCGAGAGAAACGCGCAACAACTGGTCGTCATCCGCCCCGGTTTCAAGCGTCGGCTTCGATAATGTCTGTCTTTCCAAATTCGTCATATCGTAAGAGTGTCCGAGATGTTAGTCTTGAGAGTCAGCGTCCTCGCTATCTGCTTGAGGATAATGCGCTTCGGCCCGCTTCAACACGTCGGCGTGTGGCGTTGGCTCGTATTCGTAGTCGTCTGGGTTGACGTAGTCTTTCCGCATCGGGAAATCTTCAAATTCATCCCACATCAAAATACGGCGAAGGTCAGGGTGGCCAGTGAAATCGATCCCAAACAGGTCAAAGGCCTCACGCTCTTGAAACTCAGCACTGCGGAAAATAGGCTGCACAGAGGTCACGGCATTGTTCTCTCCCCGGTCCTGCGTGCGTTGCCGAAGCACCAGCGGCTCCGCCGTTTTGCGTGCCATTGAGTAGAGGTGGTAAACCACTTCGAGAAATTCTCCCGTGGTTTCCGTTTCTTCTCCCTCTTCAGAGTTATCGCCAGCATCATCAGACTTGGGAGCAGTAACGGTATCCGCCAGATCCCCTTTCGGGTAATCTACGCCGGAAACGTTGGATAAATAGTCAAATTTCAACCCTTCGGTGTCGCGGAGGAAAGTAAACACATCGATCGCGCTGTCGGTATCGACAAGAATCGAGTGCTGACCAGACGGTGCTGGGTTTTCGCAATACGTCACTCCAGCATTCGGGAGATCCTTGCGGATTTGGTTAAAAATGTCTTCGGCGATGATGGTTACGATTTCACTCATGCCTGACCTCCTTTCGCGCGAGGTTCTGGAGCGGTCCAAATCTCAGGATTCATAGCCGGCTCGAGATCGTGGGCACCATATTCAGGCACGGGTAGGTCGGCGTAGCCTTGGGGGTCGGCGTGGCGGGCACGCTTTTCACCCATCAACTTCTCCTTTTTAATGATATCCTGAAGTGTCATCAAACCCTCAAGCAATGCTTCGGGTCGGGGTGGGCAGCCTGGGATGTAAACATCCACCGGAATGAAGCGGTCAATCCCTTTGAGCACGTTGTAGCCGTCTTTGAAAGGACCACCAGAAATCGCGCAGGCACCCATGGCGATGACGTATTTCGGCTCGGCCATCTGGTTATAAAGTCGCACCACCTGCGGTGCCATCTTCTTGGTCACCGTGCCAGAAATAAGCATCAGGTCTGCCTGTCGGGGTGATGGACGAAACACCTCGGCACCAAACCGCGCCATATCGTATTTGGCCATCGTCGCCGCAATCATCTCGATCGCACAGCACGCCAGACCAAACTGAAGTGGCCAAAGCGAGTTGGAGCGCCCCCAGTTGATCAACGACTCGAAGGAAGTGACATGCACTCCTTGCGTCTTCAGATCTTCTGCCAATTTTTTATCGATCGCCATACACTTTATAGTTAGGTCGTGAGTTTGTTCGCCAGTTCAATAACCCCTTACTCCAAGCCCATACCAAGCCTTCCGCAAGCAGTAGAAGGAAAAGCATTGCCACCAGGAATGATCCCACGGAAAGGTTCAAGAATGCCACCGCAAAGGGTAGCAAGAAAATCGTCTCCACATCAAAAAGGAGGAAGAGCAGGCCAAACATGTAATACTGCGAGTGAAATCGCATTTGGCGATCGGACAGCGGCTTCACCCCACACTCATACAAAGAGTTTTTTTCATCGCCCGGTTTGATCGGGGTGAAAAAGTTCATCCATACACGAGCAAGAACGAGAGCGCCAATAGGCACAGCAAGCGCTACACCAAAAAAGGCGAGAATAGGAAGGTAAGGATGATCCATAGAAAGCTGATAGAGAGTTGCTATTTGTAGCCGATCACCTTCGAAAAGGAATCGGTTCAATTACATTTACTATAAGAGTATTGAAATTGACTCCCCAACCGTGATTGGTCGAGCAATAATTTAAAATTCCAGAAACAAACCCACCCAAACAACCAGCAGATGAAAATCTGGTCAGAGGGATGGATTCGTCAAAAATTAGTCTCGGCAAAAATCTATCCTAGCAGGCGATTAATTCAAGAATCAATTATCTTCTATAGGAGTTAAACACCCGTCAGCATGAGGATTGCAACCTGTGAATAGTGAGGTTTTAAAAGGGATTCAGGCTCAAACACAGCAGAGGCATGAGCAGGACTTGCGCAAAATACTCAAGAAAAATGCGGGGATGTGCGGGGTCAACCTGCAGATTATGTCGAAGACTGATTCACCGCGTAGCGGATGGCGAGCAATCGGACGCCTGCCGTTGAAAAAGTAGCCATTCCCATACTCCACTCTTCACTCAAACCTAGGTAACTCAAAGCCATCAGCAGCAAGGCTCCCCCAAGCGCCGCCGTGATCACCCCACCCCAGCGGCAGCCCACCAGGCAAGCTCATGATCAAGAGCGGTCTGTGTGCCAATACACACAAATATCCCCAAGCCAAGAGTATCGAGAATCGAAACTTCCCAGCTAAACACATCCCATAAAAAAGGAAAAAGCAAGGCGACCGCTACCGCCCAACAAAAAATCCGTGAGATTCGCGGTTCAAATCCTACCCCCGGCGTCGGATTTGCAACGCTCTGACCGCAGCCATGGGCAAAAGCGAAATGCCCGCCGCTAACAGTGCGATTTTCCATCCGGGGTAAACACGGGCTTTATCCGCCTGCAGCGCTCGAATCGAATCGCAAACAACACGCTCGGGAGAGGTGTAGAATCCTTCACGCGACGGAATACCATCGGCATCCACGTCCCGCATCGCAATTTGACCAAACCCCGTATGCACAGGCCCGGGACACACGGCCAGCACAGGAATCGACAGCTCACGCAGCTCCATCCGCAAGGCTTCAGAGAAGCTCGTGACGTAAGCTTTGGTGGCCGCATAGACGGTGAAATCAGGAATCGGCAAAATGCTGGCGAGCGAACTCACATTCACAATTGCCCCCCTACCCTGCGCAATCATACTGGGAAGTGCTTGATGACAGAGATGAGTCAGCGCCGTGATATTCAGCTGCAACATGGCATCCAGCTTCGACCACTCAGACTCTGAAAACGCACCATAGTCGCCCATGCCAGCATTATTGATCAAGAGATCGGGAGAGAGATCGAGACCGCGCAATTGTTGAAACAACGCCTTGCACTTAGCCTCACTGGTGAGATCCATCGCAATGCAATGCACGGTCAGATGCGACCATGCCTGGCGCAGTTCCGCAGCCAGTTTTTCCAAAAGCTCCTCGCGTCGAGCGACGAGGACAATCGTTTGGCATGCCGGGGCGAGTTGGCGGGCATATTCCGCGCCAAGCCCCGACGATGCTCCCGTGATCAGAGCGCATTGATAGGCATATTGAGCCGGCATCTCAGTCACGGGGTTGTCTAGTTTTTAAAACGTATGACTACGTTATTAAGCAGGTTGTCCCTGCTGTTGATTTTGATCCACCTTGACAATACGCAATGGCAGACGCTGCACCAACTCGTCATCGATGCTGATATCGACAGAGTAAAATCCGTCTTCGGGGAATTTCAGTCCCTGAAGGTTGAGCACGAGGTTGCGGGTCATGAAAGGCACGTTGTCGGGAAGTTCGACAGGCATATCGGCGTCGATAGGCATGTTTTTGTCGAGCGACTTACCATCGGCATCGATGATATTGACAGAGAACTTGTGCTGGCCATTATCCTCAGGCGTGATGCATAGGCGAAGAGCAAGACAGCACTGCGGGTGCACCACAGGCAGGGCCTGGGCAGCAAGAGTGTCGAAAGTTCCGGAAAGAACCATTTTGCCGTTATAATCGGCAGCGAAGTCACAGAGAGTAGCGATTTGAATATCCATAATTAAAGTGCCTTGATGATTTAGCCAAAGGCAGATGCGTTCTGCACCGAAATTCCCCACGAGTCCACCTAGAAAATGAGGAATTTAACCCTCCAACTTCTTCTTCAGCTCTTTGACCTCTTTAATAAGCTTGGGGAGTCGGGCGAGGTTGGCTTGTTTTTTGAGTTCCTCACGGATGGGGCGGGCTGGCATTCCCATATAAACGGTATCGCCAGGAAGATCCTTAATCGCGCCAGTGCGTCCGGTGAGCACAGCGTTATCGCCAATTTTGAGGTGTCCGGCGGCTCCAGCTTGCCCGGCCATGGTGACGTAATTACCGATGATGGTGCTGCCTGAAATGCCCACCTGCGAAACCATCAGGCAGTGTTTGCCCATGCGCACGTTGTGACCGATCTGCACCTGATTGTCGATTTTAGTCCCTTCACCAATAATGGTTTTGCCAAAGCGCGCGCGGTCAATCGTGCTGCTTGCACCGATTTCAACATCCTCTTCAAGCACAACTATCCCGACCTGGTCGATTTTTTCGTGACGGCCATCGACCAGAGCAAACCCATAGCCATCCGATCCAATCACACATCCAGGCTGAAGAATCACGCGGTCATTCAAAACACAACGCTCCCGCACCGTGCAATTCGCATGCAACAAGCAATTCTCGCCGATGCTGACGTGGTGGCAGACCACCGTTCCGGCTCCAATCTCGGTGCCATTTCCAATCACGACGCCCGCTTCAACAATAGCGCCGGCCTTGATGCTTACCTTTGTGGGATCAAAGCTTACATCTTCGGCGACGTAGGCAGCGGGGTGCACGCCTGGTGTGAAACTCGTTTGAGCTTTGACAAAATGTTTAATCACCTCACCAAAGGCAACCGATGGGTTTTCAACCTCAATCAAACAAGCTCCATCCGGTGATCCGGGGACATCTGCAGGAATGAGAACCACCCCAGCTTTGGTCTCGAGATAGTCCTGGTAGTATTTCTCATTGCCCAAGAATGAAACTTCATCGGAACCAGCCTCGTTAAGCGCGGCCATGCCTTGCACCTCCAAGCTTGAGAAGCTCGATTCATTGCTGATAAGTTTGCCTCCGGTGAGGCTAATGATTTCTTCCAAGGTAAGTTTCATAGTGGTTGGATAATAGTTTGGGTGTGCGAGGTGATACCTTTACACGCTTGAGTTGGCAAGTGTGCAGTTGGGAGTTTTCACTCAGGTGTTGGCAATTTTCAAAAGCTAGGGTATGGGTGCGCCCCGCAGCGGCACGATCGGATGCCCAATCGAAAACCTCTACTCATCGCGTCAACCTCTACATCCTCAGTCATGACATTCAAGGAACCCATCGAACTCCTCGCCCCGGCAGGATGCTTCCCCTCGCTTCAGGCCGCCATCGATAATGGTGCCGATGCCGTTTATTTCGGACTCGCCCAGCTCAATATGCGTGCCCGGGCACGGCGCTCATTTAATGTGCCTGACCTCAAGGAGATCATGACCCGTCTGCACGAGGGAAATGTCAAAGGCTACCTGACCCTCAACACCCTCCTTTATGAGCACGATCTCAAGCTGTGCCGGAAAATGCTGGAAACCGCCAAGGAGGAAAATGTCGATGGCGTGATTCTCTCCGACATGGCTGCGGTGCAAATGGCGAATGAACTCGGTATCGAAGTCCACCTTTCCACCCAGCTTTCATTATCGAACTTTAACTCGGTTAAATTCTACGCACCCTACTGCGACCGCGTGGTGCTCGCGCGTGAGTTAAACTTGAAAATGATCCGATCAATTTACGATAAGATCAACGATCAAAACCTCGTGGGTCGTGACGGCCGACCATTGGAAATCGAAGCCTTCGCTCATGGTGCGTTATGCATCGCGGTTTCAGGTCGATGCGGCATGAGCCTATTCAACTCCAATGCCTCGGCCAACCGTGGAGCCTGCGAGCAAAATTGCCGCAAAGAATACACACTCACCAGTGTGGAAGATGGAAAACAACTCAAGCTGGACAACAACTTCATCATGAGCCCCAACGATATCGCCACGCTCGACTTCATGGACCAGTTTCTCGAATCAGGGGTGCGCGTGCTCAAGATCGAAGGTCGTGGCCGCAGTCCTGAATACGTTGCTGCAGTGATCCGAACTTACCGCGAAGCCATCGACGCCGTGATCGACGGAACTTTCTCCCCAAAACTCGTCAAAGAACTTTACCCCAAACTCGAAGGCGTCTTCAATCGAGGACTTTCCAGCGGTTACTACCTGGGCCGCGAACAAGGCTGGGCCGCTGACGCGGGCAATAAATCCACCCGCCGCAAAGTCTTTGTCGGCAGCGTTTCTCATGCCTACCCGAAGGTGGGCGTGATCGTCATCGACTCCGCAGCCGCGCCGCTCAGCCAAGGTGAAGAATACCTCGTCATCGGCGATACCACTGGCGTGCTTGAGGGTAAAGTGGAAGAGATGCGTGCGATGCAAGACGACGGAGAAATGATCGACGCCACCGAAGCGGAAAAAGGTCAAACCCTGACACTCAAGATCAATGGTAAAGCCCGCATGAACGACAAAGTTTACAAAGTCGTCGATGCCTAACCATCATGCTACGTATCCGACATAAAGTAGGCGAATGCGTGGGCTGCCGTCACTGCGCTGACACCGCACCCCTTTACTTTGAAATGGATGAGGATGGCATTGCCCAACTTATCAACTCAAAAATGCAAGGCGTGTTTCAAACTGCCGAAGGCTTTGAGGAAGACCTGCAGGCACTTGAGAAATCCGAGGAAGGATGCCCGGTGAACATCATTCATGTGGACCGGTAGAAAATCCAAACTCCAAAAACCAAGTATAAAAAACACCAACCCGATATGGGTTGGTGTTTTGGGTGAATGGTTATCGAGCCTATAGATGAGTGTTACTCGTCTTTTTTCTGCTCAGAGAATGGGGCCAGTATGATCATCGTGTCCCCTTTTCCTTCTTTGTCTGCAATGCTCTGAATGGTCCAGAGGTCGGTGAGGTTGTCTCCGTCGATCGTGCTGCCGCTGTAGTCGCCCCAGGCGACGCCGTTAGCCGCTCCCTTGCCTGAGCCTAACTTAACAACTTTACGCACGGTCCCGGGAGGGTCATCGGAAAACCGAAGTGCCAAACGAGGGCTGATAAACATACCCGGACCGGCCTCTTGAAAACCGACAAGAACATCATTATTCTTATTCACCGCGATGGTGGTCTGGATGTAGTTATTTTTCGGATGTTTAATCAAACCGGTTTGTACAAAGGTGCCGTCGAGCTTCAACTGGTGCCACTGCACAGCGGCGCGTCCATCGACATTGACGGTATGAGAAAACCAGATATCCCCGCTTTGGAGGACGAGATTTTTAGGTCGACGGTCACCCGATGAAACTCCCTGCTTGGTTCCTTTTTGGGTGGATTTTGGCGGAGAGCCAAAGTATTTCAGCCCGTGCGGCTTATCCAAAACCACCGTGGCCACAGCTGAGCCGTCACCGCCATCATGCACTTTGGTGATGATGAAGTTTTTGTTAGTTATCTTCAGAAAATAGAGTTCATCAATCGCATCCTGAGTAGCCACTGGATGGCCCATATTTCCGGCAAAGTGGTAAACCGTAGCAGGCTTGCCGGATTTCGCCTCGGCTATTTTCAACACGAAATTCTGCTCGGGACCTCCGGGGAATTCATAACCAATCCATTTCCGACTGTATCCGATCCCGCCGCCATCGCGTCCGCCCGGAGCGGGAATGGGGTAGGTATTCCAGGCTTTAGTTGGGTCACTGGTTTCAGATACCGAGACATTAACCGGCTTCTTTTTCGCCTTGTCCCACGGGTTCCAAATATCAAACCCGAACACCTTGTTATGAGGATCAAAAAACACCTTGGGGTCAATGCCTCCATTAAAGACTGACTGGGAAACGCCTTGGATAAAGGCACCTTTTTTATCGTAAATAATAAACCCGTTATTGGTGCCATGAAATACATAACCCCCACCTACGGCAATCTGCGGGTCGACCTGCCGATTGCCATCCATCGAGCCATCGAACACCTGGAATCCGGCAACTTTTCTTGGATTGCCCCCCTGTTTACGTTCCTTCGCCTTGCCACCTTGATTAAAGGAATCAACGTGAATTGGGTTAATGACCTCGCTACGCGAAGGTTTGATATCGGCGGCATTCGCGCTGGCGGCCAAGGTGGAAACGACGGCAAGCAACGAGCCAAGTTTTAATTTTGATGTGATCATTTGTATTAGATGGTATAGGTACTGACTCTACGTCCACGCCATGGATGTTCTTGTATGAGGATAATTGGAAGCTTATTGGTCCGTGGCGACATCCTGAGAATCCGAGGGTTCGGTGTCACGGGCTGGTTGAATCAGCGCCTGAAACTTCTTGATCCACTCGGGAGCGTTTTTATGCGTGAGGTGTTTCTCAAGGTGGCTTAGCATCCGTAGTGCTGAAGCCCGTTGGTCACCAGCTTCATAACAGTCCACTTCCATTTTCCAGAGTAACTGGGGGCGGGTTTCTTTCAAGAATTTCTCAAAAGCCGGAGGTCTCATCGCATCTTTTTTGCCAATCGTCTTACCTTTCCGCTCACTCCATTTTTCGAGTGTCATACCTTCATGGAGGATGCGATGTTTCCAAGCTGCCCGCAAAGAATTCACACGTCCGGGCTGCCGCAATGGAGGCATCACAACCTTGTCGTAAACCTGGGCGATATCCAGAGCCGACTTCGGCCATTCTTTAACTTTGATATTTAATTTGTATGCCCTAGCAAAAACGGAGCCTAGGGCATTTTGACTCAAAATCTCCCGATGATCCTTGAGTGCATCAGCATGATCGAAGATCTGATCCAAGTGAGTAATGGCCCGCGAGCCAAGCTCACTCACATCGCCCTCTCTGCGAGCCGCTTCAATGCTCAGCAGTAACCAAGAAAGCTGATGTCGTAATGCCATACGCATCGACGCCGAGTTCAGGTTGTCTTTATTCTTGCGTTTCCACTCTCTGAATTCCTGAGTTTTACGTTGCTCATCTTCGTATTGCACCTTCTCAAGACACTTCAGATATAGGTCCATCGTGGCGTCGTCGGAGCGGATCGCGCTGCGGTAGTCCTGAATCGCACGTCGATACAGCCCACCGACTCGATCATCTGATCGTTTTTCTATTTTCTCTAATTGTTCAAGTAAAGCGATCCGGTCAGGCTCGGTGAGATCTTCGGCCGCCGCCATGTGCGGAACAAAACAGGCAAGTGAGACAAGGGCTGCGCACGACATGAGCGAGCGAGAGGGTATTCGAAGGTATAGGATTGGGATCATAGGTCTTAGGTGTGGTAGGTGTGGTAGGTGTG
>CAYNNY010000005.1:0-28312 GCA_964398555.1 uncultured Verrucomicrobiales bacterium | reverse complement strand
TAGGTGTGGTAGGTGTGGTAGGTGTGTGTATCAGCCCCTTTTTTTTAAACAAGCAGCTGATAGCTCGGAATATACGGAGGAACTACGATATTTCTAGCTTCATATTCAGAAAAGCAGCACAAAAAAAATGCCGTCTGAAGCCATGAGGCTCCAGACGGGCATATCAAATACAAAATCCAATCCAGATGGATTGGATGATTTCTCCCATTTACTCAGCTTTTTCAGCTTTCTTGCCTTTGCAGCACTTTTTTTCACAATCAGCACCGCATTTTTTCTTTTCAGCGCAGCACTTCTTCTTGCAGCCAGCAGGGCACTCTTTTTTGGCTCCGTCTTTATTATGGGCGTCACAAGTGTCACAGGCAAAAGCCATTGGAGACATGCCAAGAGATGTGGCGACGGCGAATAATGTAATCATCGTTTTCATAGTGTAGTATATTGGTTTAGTTGGTTTTTCGTTGGTGTAGCGGCGTTCAGAGCATCTAAGCGCCCGTCTACAGCGACTAAGAGTAGTTGATCTCAAATATTATTCCAGATTCTTTAATCTTTTTTTGACCGCGCCTATTTTCGGTGTGCATTGCGCTTGCTTGCCACGCATCATCTCCTAGTATGCAGCCTTCCACTCACCTAGCACCTATGAACCGAGTTTTTGTCGAGAAACAAGCTGAATTTAACGCCCAGGCCCGTGAACTACTCCACGACCTTCGGGAAAATCTGAACCTCAAATCCCTGTCCGCCGTCCGTGTCGTGCAACGATACGATATCGATGGCCTAAGTGACGAGGAATTCAACGAGGCCGCACGCCTCATCCTCTCAGAGCCACAAGTGGAGACGTCTAGCGCCACTCTTGCTCTCGCAGACGATGAATCAGCCTTCGCCGTGGAATACCTACCCGGCCAGTATGATCAACGCGCCGACTCCGCCGCACAGTGCGTGCAGATCCTCACCCAACAATCTAAACCACTCGTGGCATCCGCTCGCGTGATTATTCTCAAAGGAGAATTTACAGCGGAGGATATCGAAAACGTCAAATCCTACACCATTAATGCGGTTGATTCCCGGGAAGCGGGCATGGATCAACCTGACTCCCTTGAGGTGAACACTGAGATTCCCGATGATGTGGAAATACTCGAAGGCTTCACCACCGCCAGTGCCGATGACCTCAACACTCAGCGAGCTGCACTTGACCTAGCGATGTCCACTGAGGACCTCATCTTCACCCAAACCTATTTCCGCGACGAAGAGGAGCGCAACCCAACGATCACCGAGATTAAAATGCTCGATACCTACTGGTCTGATCACTGCCGCCACACGACTTTTGCGACCAAGATCAAATCCGTCGAATTCGAAAACCCAAGCGTTATTTCCGAGACGTATCAAAAATACCTCGCCACACGTGACGAAGTGTATGGTGCCGACACCGAACGCCCGATCAACCTCATGGACATCGCCTTGATCGCGATGAAAGAGCTGCGCAAAACCGGCGAACTCGACAACGTCGAAGTTTCCGAGGAAATCAATGCCGCTTCAATCGTCGTTCCTGTGGATGTCGATGGCACGGATGAAGACTGGCTGGTGATGTTTAAAAACGAAACGCATAACCACCCTACCGAGATTGAACCATTCGGCGGAGCCGCCACCTGTCTGGGTGGATGTATTCGTGACCCCTTATCCGGACGTTCCTACGTCTATCAGGCGATGCGTATCACAGGAGCCGCCGACCCCCGCACACCATTCTCTGAAACACTCCCTGGGAAACTTCCTCAGCGTAAAATTTGCCGTGAAGCCGCCCATGGGTATTCATCCTACGGAAACCAGATCGGCCTAGCGACCGGTCAAGTGGCCGAGGTCTACCACCCTAACTACGTTGCCAAACGCATGGAAATTGGCGCAGTAGTCGCAGCGGCACCCAAGAAAAACGTTTTCCGAGGTTCACCCTCTACCGGCGATGTCATCCTCCTCATTGGCGGTCGCACGGGACGCGATGGAGTTGGCGGCGCAACGGGGTCTTCCAAAGAACACACCGACACCGCGCTCGATAACTCAGCTGAAGTGCAAAAAGGCAACCCGCCGACCGAGCGCAAGGTGCAACGTTTGTTCCGCGATCCTGTTCTAGCTCCTAAAATCAAGATTTGTAACGACTTCGGAGCTGGCGGCGTCTCCGTCGCCATCGGTGAAATCGCACCCAGTCTCGAAATTAACCTCGATGCCGTGCCCAAAAAATACGCCGGACTCGATGGCACCGAACTTGCCATTTCCGAATCCCAAGAGCGGATGGCCATCTGTGTGGACCCTACTGAAATCGACTTTTTTAAAGCGGCCTGCGACAAGGAAAACCTCGAATGCACCTACGTTGCTGACGTCACGGATTCCGGCCGCTTGGTGATTACATGGCGTGGCAAGAAAATCGTAAACTTCTCCCGTGCCTTTCTCGATACCAATGGCACCACCCAGTCCACCTCCATTCACGTCAAAGCCCCCAACACAAGCTCTCCGCTTGAGAAAGCAGCCCATAAAAAAGGCAACTCACTTCAAGAAACCTGGAGCCAAACACTCGGAGACCTCAATACCGCCTCCCAAAAAGGCTTAGGCGAAATGTTTGACGGATCGATTGGTGCAGGAAGTGTGCTCAACCCCTTCGGAGGTAAGAACCAAATTACGCCTACCGATGCCATGGTCGCTAAAATCCCACTCCTTGAGGGGAATACCACCACCTGCACTCACATGGCTTGGGGATTCAACCCCAATATAGCAAGCTGGTCACCCTTCCACGGGGCTCTCTATGCCGTTACAGAATCCGTCTGCCGCGTGGTCGCCTCCGGTGCCAAGCTCAGCGATATCCGCCTCACTCTCCAAGAATATTTTGAGAAACTGGGCACCGACTCCACCCGCTGGGGTAAACCATTTTCCGCGCTACTGGGTGCCTACCTCGCCCAACACGAACTCCGCCTTGGAGCGATCGGAGGAAAAGATTCCATGTCGGGATCATTCAACGAAATCGACGTGCCACCCACCCTTGTTTCTTTTGCCGTAGCTCCAGGAAAAACCACGCTTGCCCTCTCACCCGAGTTCAAGCAGGCAGGCTCAAACATCCACTTCATCAAGATCCCACGTGATGAACAACACGTGCCCAACTTCAATAAACTCAAAGAAGTAGCCGATCAACTCTACGCTGAAAATGCAGCGGGCAACATCCTCTCGATCCACTCGCTCGCAGAAGGTGGCATTGCCTCCGGTATTGCTAAAATGGCCTTTGGTAATGGTATCGGGGCTAAGCTCGATACCGAGCTCAACCTCTTCCAGGAACGCTACATCTGCTTTTTAGTGGAAACCGGCGGTGAGCTTGCCATTCCCTCAACGATTATCGGTAAGACCACCTCGGCTCCTACCATTCAGTATCAAGGAGAAACACTCGCTCTCTCCGACCTGCTCGAAGCCTGGACCACACCGCTCGAATCGACCTACCCGACTCAGGTCACCTCGCCTCACCAAGAGCTCGAAACCTTCTCCTACACAGGAGCCACTACAAGATCAACTAGAAATGCCGGCGTGGCATCGGCGCAGCCAAAGGTCGTCATCCCCACCTTCCCGGGAACCAACTGCGAATACGACACCGCACGGGCATTCACCCAAGCCGGAGCCAAAACTGACACCTTTATTTTCCGCAATCTGACGTCGGCCCATATTGAAGAGTCGCTCGCAGAGCTGGCCCAAAAAATCAAAGAGTCACAAATCCTCATGCTGCCAGGCGGATTCTCAGCCGGAGATGAACCCGACGGATCAGGGAAATTTATCGCCACGATCCTCCGTAATCCCATGATTGCTGACGCTGTGATGGACCTTATTAAAAACCGAGACGGACTTGTGTTAGGTGTCTGTAACGGCTTCCAAGCCCTGATCAAAACCGGACTGGTCCCCTACGGCGAAATCCGCGACCCTCAACCAGGAACCCCCACACTCACCTTTAATGACATTGGTCGTCACGTCGCCTGTTACGCCACCACACGTATCGCATCGACTCTCTCTCCTTGGCTAGCCAACACCCAAGTCGGCGACGTTCACAACATCCCCTTCTCCCACGGTGAAGGGAAATTCTATGCCTCCGAAGCCGAGATTCAGCAACTTGCAGCCAACGGCCAAATCGCTATGCAATACACGGATCTCGATGGCGCGCCGTCAATGGACATCGCCCACAACCCGAACGGATCGCTCTACGCCATTGAAGGCATCAGCTCACCATGCGGACGAGTGCTGGGTAAAATGGGCCACACCGAACGTCGAGGCGACAACATCGCCAAAAACCTCCCCGGCAATAAACATCAAGCCCTGTTCAAAGCGGGAGTTAACTACTTCGGGTAACCTCCCCCCTGCTTGCAGCAAGTGAATACATTGAATTTTCACCCAAAATTCATCATTATTTCACAATCAGATGTCAGGGTTCCTTCGTTATGAAATCCGAAGGAACCCAAAAGATCACCATCACTCTGCCTCACGCCGTCTATCACCGCCTGCGTAACGAAGCCAAACGCCAGAAGCTATCGCTGCCAGAGTTAGTGCACAAAAAAATTCAGCTGCGTCCATCCCAGCCGGCACCACTGGCAATCCTACCTCTCAAGGAAATCCTCGCCATCACCGCACCCGAAGCGATCAACCCAGAGGCTCGCCTTGATTTTTTCTCAAGATGATCTATTCGCGATCAACGAGTTCGAACTTTTTACTCATACCGAGCCAAGGCATCCTTTAGATCTTCAATACAATCTTCCTTGAACCAGTCAGACCCTAAATGCTCATTTGCCAAGTGCTCCAAAATCAGGCATACTTCACCCGTGATCAACTACGACAAATTCACCAAATCACTCAAACATCTCGAACTTCAAAATGAGAACTACCAAAATCTGGATGAATCGTTGCCACCTCTGATGAAAGAAGCTGTCGCAGAATCTGTCATTCAACGATTTGAAACCTGTTATGACCGCCTCTGGAAAGTGCTCAAGCGCTACATGGACAAGCATCTGGGGCTGCCCGAACTCCCCCAATAGCCCGAAACCGCTTTTACGTATTGCGGCCGAAAACAATATTCTCCCCCCAACCATCGAACATTGGCTCAGCTACGCGGACGCACGAACCTCCACCGCCCATGACTACAGTGAAGAGAAAATGCAAATCGTTCTTGATCTGATGCCATCATTCCTCGAGCACTCCGTCAAACTTTATCAATCGATGACCCTGGACACATGGAAATAGACTCATCCATCGACCTCAAGCCCTTGAAGGCAGCGCCATCACCATCCGGATCGACCTCCATATTTGGAGTGAACTCCCAACGAAGTTTCAAGCTCTACGTCGGAACTCTTAACACCTCTAGGGCGAGATCGAACTCGCTCAGAGTTCAGTTCAAAGGAGTAGCTGGGGAGGATGGCCTCATCTTAACACCCTCAGGCAACCAATCATTTTTAATCGATCCAATATATCCACCACGATGCGGGCTGCTGTTCGGGTGATCCATATGATACTTGACGATCTCTAGAAACTTTTTCTCATCCACGTCCCCTTTGAACTCCTCAAGGAGTTGGCCTTCGCGATACACGCGTAGTGTCGGCAAATTTTGAATCTGCAACCGGTCCATGAGTTCCATGTTTCGGCCAGCCAATACCTTCGCCACTAAAATTTTTGAAGGCAATCGGTTAATGGCGACGTCCAGTTCAGATTTATCGCTTCTGACCACAGAAATCTGTTCGTGATGAAAATCGGCAATCACCACACGCCCAGGTTCATTGATGACATCGTCGAATTCGGCGCTGTCGACCATCCGGACTTCAGCGTATCCGCCTTTGAATATTATCTGATCCAGTCCTATAATGGCCACCGTAGCCACCTCGAGAGCTATCGAGCGCATGCGCTCAGAAGCCGGCAGCATCAAGGCTGCGGCTGCCAGACATATGTATAAAAAGGCTTTCATCTTCAACTGCGTAAAAAGAATATGGGCTCGGCGAACAAATATATCAAGAATTAAAGTGTTTTTTTTGAAATTCCCCGATCAAACGTGTGTGCCCAAGACGCTCCCCTGTGTATTTTTGGCCATTTCACTTGATAATCAGGGCTATATATGCGATTCCGCGCCCGCATGGCCGACAAGCAATTTCAGTCTTTACCCGGATTCCGGGATTTCACTCCGCGTGATTGCGCGATTCGCAACTATCTTTTCTCCGTCTGGAGAGATGTAGCGCATCGTTACGGCTTTGTAGAATATGAAGCTCCTATCCTAGAGTCCACTGAACTTTACCTCAAGAAATCTGGTGGAGAGCTCACCACCCAACTCTTTCGCTTCAATGACCAAGGTGGCCGGGATGTCACCCTCAGGCCTGAGCTTACGGCATCGTTGGCTCGTATCGTGGGTGCTAATCAGCGAAATTTCCCGAAACCTCTGAAGTGGTTTGAAATCGGCCCCTGCTTCCGCTATGAAAAACCACAAAAAGGACGCGGGCGCGAATTCATCCAATTCAACGCCGACATTCTCGGTGAATCCTCCGCCAATGCCGATGCTGAGCTCATTGCGCTCGCCATTGACACCATGCTGGCTCTTGGATTTCAACAAGGTGATTTTATCATCCGCGCATCCGACCGACAAAGCTGGTTGAATTTCTGCGAACAACACGCGATCTCAGACCCTTCTGAATTTCTCCCGATCATTGACCGACTCGAAAAACTCAAACCCGAGGTGATCGATGAAAAACTCGCGGCATTCAAAGTCACGCGTGATCAAGTGGACACCTTCATCAATGACCCAGCGAACGCTTCGGATGATTTTCGCGCGATTCAGGCTGATCTCGATGCCCGCGGACTTAGCACCTACCTAGAGCTTGATCTCACCATCGTTCGCGGACTAGCTTATTACACTGGCGTCGTATTTGAAATTTTTGATATCAAAAAATCCATGCGCGCCGTCGCGGGCGGAGGTCGATACGATGGTCTTTTATCCACCCTCTCAAATGGCGCGGCCGATCTCCCCGCCACAGGCTTTGCCATGGGCGACATGGTGATCCGCAATTTCATTGAAGAGACCGCCCACGCCAACATGGAAATGGAAGCCTGGATGGCTCGCAACCCATCCTGCGACGTCTACATGGTCATCGCTGACGAAGCACAGCGCCCCAGCGCACTGGGTGTCCTTGCCAAACTCCGCCAAGCGGGCGTCTCCGTCGACTTCCCCATGACCCGATTAAATGTAGGCAAGCAATTTAAAAAAGCCCAGCAATCCGGTGCCCGCTTCGCCCTCGTCATCGGCTCTGAGTTTCCTGAGATGCAACTCAAGATTCTTTCCTCTCGCAGCGAAGAAACCATTCACCCTAATACCGATGTCGTTGAAATCATTCAACACCACCTCAACACTGAGGATGGACCGCTCATCGCGTAACACTTTCAAATAAACCACCACATCTAACTAAAATCATGCGAACTCATACTTGTAACGAACTTCATCACTCCAATATCGGAGAAACAGCAACTCTGATCGGCTGGGTTAACTCTAACCGCGACCACGGCGGAGTGTCTTTTATCGACCTCCGGGATCGCGAAGGTCTCACTCAGGTCGTCTTCCGTCCTGAGGAAAATGCTAAAGCCGCCGAACTCGCTAAATCACTCCGCAGTGAAGACATGATCCAAGTTACAGGTCTGGTCGAAGAGCGTCCTGAGGTCGATGGCAAATCCACGATTAACCCAGACATGGCGACAGGCAGCATTGAAATTGCCGTCACCAACCTCACCATCATCAACAAGTCCGAGGTCCTCCCCTTCCAGCTCGATAAAGAGCTATCCAATGAGGACCTCCGGATGAAATACCGCTACCTCGACCTCCGACGCGCACGCATGACCCGCAACCTGCGTCAGCGTCACCGCATCACCCAATCGACCCGTAATTTCCTCGATGCCGATGGCTTCTGCGAAATCGAAACACCCATCCTCTCGAAGTCCACACCAGAAGGAGCTCGTGATTTCCTCGTGCCGTCCCGTATGCATCCTGGCGAGTTCTACGCCCTGCCGCAAGCACCGCAACAATACAAACAACTTCTGATGTGTGGTGGTATTGAAAAATATTTCCAAATCGCCCGCTGCTTCCGCGATGAAGATCTGCGCGCCGACCGTCAACCTGAGTTTACCCAGATCGACATCGAGGCCTCCTTCGTCTCAGCCGATGACATGCACAACCTTGTGGAAGGCCTACTCGGCAAGGTGTTCAAAGACTCACTCAATGTGGATATTCCCGAGTCATTTGACCGCCTCACATGGAAGGAAGCGATGAACACCTACGGATCGGATAAGCCTGACCGCCGATTCGGCTACCACCTCACCGACCTTACCGAGGACCTCAAGGACTGCGAATTCCGCGTCTTCTCAGGTTCTATTAAAAACGGTGGCGTCGTCAAAGCAATCAATGCCAAAGGGTTCTCCGGTGCAACTCAGGGACAGATTGAAAAACTCACTCAAACAGCTATCGAAGCAGGTTCCAAAGGTCTAGCTTACATTCAGGTTCGTGATGAAGACCGCTCGACTTGGCGTTCACCATTCGTCAAACGCATGACCGACACCGAAGTCGAAGCGCTACGCGAAAAACTCGACATCGAGCCAGGCGACCTCATCCTCTTTGGAGCAGGTGAATGGGAATCCGTTTGTGAAGTGCTCGGCCGTATCCGCCTGGAGTGCGCCAAGCTGCAAAATGTTCTCGAAGGAAACGACGAACTCAACTTCCTCTGGGTCACAGAGTTCCCTCTTCTTGGCTACGACGAGGAGGAAAACAAGTGGAATGCCGTCCACCACCCGTTCACCCGCCCCATCCCTGAAGACGTCGACAAACTCATCACCGGCACCAAAGCCGAGCTCAGTGCCGATGACGAAAGCACCCGCTACGCTGGGCTTCGTGCTGAAGC
Organism: uncultured Verrucomicrobiales bacterium; assembly: GCA_964398555.1. GTDB lineage: Bacteria > Verrucomicrobiota > Verrucomicrobiia > Verrucomicrobiales > Akkermansiaceae > Oceaniferula. The sequence continues at coordinate 19,391 of CAYNNY010000005.1, read as the reverse complement.
CTACGATGTTGTGCTCAACGGTAATGAACTCGGTGGAGGATCCATCCGGATTCACGAAGCCGACCTCCAAAGTTCCATGTTCACCGCCCTCGGTGTCACGGAAGAGGAAAAAGAAAGCATGTTTGGCCACATCCTCGAAGCCTTCAAATTTGGCGCCCCTCCTCACGGCGGACTCGCTCTCGGCCTCGACCGCCTCGCGATGCTCATCTGTGGTGAGACATCCATCCGCGAAGTGATAGCCTTCCCGAAAAACAACAAAGGAATGGACATCATGTCGGCCTCCCCCGCCGGTGTGGACTTTAAGCAACTCCGCGACCTCCGCATTCAAAGCACCGTCAAGGAAAAGCCACAAGGGTAAACAAAATGACCTGGAACGACCAATTTCTCAAACTCTTCCGTAACTGCGTCGAGCAATACCGAGGTGGTAATGATGAGTTTCACTCCTACTACGGAGAGGACGATATCACCTTTCTGTCCTCGATCGGGTACAAGCCACGCGAGCTATTCGACTTCGTTGAAGATTTTGTCGATGATGGTCAACCGACAGAATCCACTGCGCTATTAGTAGCAACAGTGCGGCGCGATTATTTACTCACAGTGCAAAAAGGAGAACTCAGTCAACACGAGATCACCACATCCGATCTCCCCACCTTTGGGGATACGCTAGATGAGATTGCCTATTTCCCCCGCATCCTAGCCAAAGCCCGAGCCAAACTCAAAGGTGAGCTCGACCCCGATATTATGTATGGCTGCGGCGGCGACCGCAATTTCCTCAAAAACAACGGCAACATTCACCCCGCCGATTTCCTCCGCCACGTCTGGGCCAGTGGCGACACCAACGAGCACATCATCAGCTTTGTTCGAGAATCGTTAACTTGATCTAGATACCTCGGCAATGAAACGTCCCGCTAGCCGGATATGGGCAGGGCCAGCAAAAAAAAGGCTCAGGATAAATCCTGAGCCCGAAATAAATCGTTTTTGATGCGAGTGAGAAACCCGCGTTGCGAAGGATACCATCCAACGCGAGGGCGATATGCGCTCCATCACCAGCAAGGTCAAGCTCAATCGTCAACTTTGGATTGGAGCTCAGTCAGGAGTCTATCGCGCATTGCGCTGGTTTGATTGATCCGAATGTGACTGTATTCAGTTTTGACAAAGGGTGACTTTCACACTAGGTTTTTTGCACTTCAAACTGACTACTTCCAACTAGAAATGAAAGATTACAAAGGAGAACAAATTCTCGTCGTTACCCGTGCCTTGCTCAACGAGCTAGGCTCCTTCCAAGGAATTAACACCCAGGTGGACGATTACCTCCCCGCCCTGTTGAACCCCGAAAACAACTTTTTCATGGATCGTGGAGAAGCGGAGCCTGACCCGAGCCATAAACAACTCATCCCCTACTGCATTTTTCGTGTTAAAGGAACCGACGGAGTAGCCACGCGCTACCTTCATTACACTCGGGGGAAATCCGGCGGTGAGTCCCGGCTTCACGCCAGTGGCTCTGTCGGCATCGGTGGTCACATCAACCCGATCGATCAACGCGAAGGCCACCTGGGCATGGAAACTTACATGGCGGGCGTAGAACGCGAAATCCAGGAGGAACTCGTCATCTCCGGCGAACACACCAATCAAATCATCGCTCTCCTCAACGACGACTCCAACAGCGTCGGCGAAGTCCACCTCGGTGTCGTGCACATCATCGATCTCGAAAACGACGATGTCCGCGCCAACGAAGACGCCATCGCCAACCTCAGCCTGCTCACACTCGAAGAACTCAAAGGTGACTATTACGAGCGACTCGAAACCTGGAGCCAGCTCTGTGTGGATATCCTAGCAGACGCTTAACATCCTATTTTCACCCAATCAAAGCATCCCAAGCGCAGCGATACACATCGCTACGCTTTATTTTTACCCCCCCGCTTAGGGTGTCCCAATCCGCTTCATCCATCAAATCCAGCGTAAGCCCTCCAATCAAACCTGGCAGCGCCGTGGCCATCCTCGCCCTTCGACGGCTCAATGATCGGGCGTAGCTCGCGCCATCGCACAAATAAGCTCTCGCCTGCTTACGCCAGCGTTCAGACTCGACCATCAAAGCGGCACGATCGCTCGGATCAACCCCCGGAAGATAGCATCGTCCAGCCTTAAGATCATTCGGGAGATCGCGCAGAATGTTGATCAGCTGCAAGCCCTTGCCATAATCAGCACCCCAGCTCATCAGCTGAGCGTGATCGGTCGTGGAGAAGTTTTTGAGCGTCATGGCACCTATCTCGGTCCAGAACTCACCCACGCACCCAGCCACAAGATAACAATACTCGTCCAACTCAGCGTCTTGGGAAAAACAAAAGTCGTCGCGAAGCTCAAAACGTTCGATATCGAGCCGCTGGCCGCGTATAATATGCGCCATCACCGTGAAGATAGATTGTCTCTGCTCATCAGAGCGCAACGCGTTTAGCCAATCGAGAACACCTTCGATTTCCGCCATCAGCACACGCTCTCCCAGATGACTCTGCCGTGGGATCACTTCGCCCTTCAGCTGACCGATCCACACACTCCGATCGCCGCCACGCATCACCTCAGCCATGCCATCGAGTAACTCAAGCCTGAGCTCGGCTGGCAAACTTTCAGTATCGGCCAAGGTGTCGCTCGCCCGAGCTAACAAATACCCGAGACTCACAGGCTCACGCATCGGCTTAGGCAGCACACGCATACTCAGATAAAACGATCTCGAAACGTTTTTGAGGATGTTTTTTCCAAGCGGGTTCATTTTAAAAATCAATTAAACAAGCGTCACTTTCTCACCCCACAATGTAGGATCCAGATTTGTTCTAGCCCGATCTAATAAATCGGCGACCCCGCCATCTTTGCGTCCTACATCATTAAGAAAGGCCATCATAGTCGATCCCGATCCACTCATCATCGCAGCCGAAACCTCAGGCTGGGCAAGCAACCAGATTTTCATTTCGGCTAAAAAGAGATGTTTTTCAAAAACCGGTTTTTCCAGGTCATTGACCACCTCGCCCCATGGCATCGATTGCGCGGTGTAATCCACTCCTGGCAAAGCCACCGCTCCCGCCCAGCGCCGATACGCCTCCGGAGTATCCACGCCAAAGCTAGGCTTCAGCAGTAAAATCTGCACACCCTTCAGTTCTGGAATATTCACCGGCGTCACCCGCTCGCCACGCCCTTCGATCAGGCAGGCTTGCTCATAGATAAAAAAGGGAATATCGGATCCTAGGCTAGCTGACATTTCAGCCAATTCCTCATTGCTGATTCCAGCGTCCTCAAGCTCATTAAGAGCCAGCAAAGCGGTGGCGGCATCGCTGCTTCCACCACCCAACCCCGCGCCATGAGGCACATTCTTCACCAAGGTCACCTTCCACCCACAGGATTTCCCCGTGCGCTGCTGGAATAGCCTAACCGCTTTCGTGACGAGATTGGATTCATCCACTGGCACACCTGGAGTATCGCACACTAGACAATAATCATCCGCCCGTTCGAAAGTCAAGGTGTCCGCTAAATCCAGCGGCACCATCAGACTCTCTAACGCGTGAAATCCATCCTCGCGTTTCCCAAGAACTTTCAAGGTGAGATTCACCTTCGCCGGCGCTCGTTTCTGAAGTTTTTCAATACCCATATCTGGCAGCATGTTATAGCTGAAAAATCTCAACTGAAAACTTCAAAATCCACCCTTATGGATCTCCGCGTTAATGCCCCTTCACGGGAGCGGGAATACAAACGACCTGCATGCCCGCTGATTGAGCGGCCATCACACCCGCTGGGGCATCCTCGAGCACAAGACAGCGCTCAGGCGCGATTTCAAGACGTAATGCCGTTTCCAAGAAAACATCAGGTGCGGGCTTGCCACACTTCACATCACTGGCCGTCACCACCTCATCGAAAAGATCACTCAGCCCAGCGGCCTGTAACGTTTTTTCAACCACCAAGCGCGATCCGCCAGAAGCCACCGCCATGGGCAGCTTGCCACGCAAGCTGCGCGCAAAAGCAACCACTTCTTCGATCACCTCGACCTTGTCGATATTTTCAAGAAAAGCCGCACGTTTATCAACCGCCACGGTTTCGGCATCGAGATGCAAGCCGCACTCGCCATTGAGCTCTTTGACAATGTCTTTGGTGGGGCGGCCTCCCATGGCGTAAAACACATCCTCAGGGAAGATATGGCCCGCGTTCTGTTTAGCCAAGGCATCACACCAGGCGGAAAAATGAACAGCCATGGAGTCAACCAAGGTGCCATCGAGATCGAAAATAACGGCGTCGTAGCCGTCTTCAGGAATTTCAAAGGAAGCAAATCGTGTCATCGCCGTGGGATATGCCTACTTGCGGCGTCTCTTGCAACAGGATAAATGAAACATTTCCAACTCCATTTCTACCCCTCATCAGAATCAATCTCTTAGACTAAGTTCGAGACTAAATTTTCAATCTTTAGCGGGTTTTTTATATAAAAAATGATGTGATTTTGTGTTGTAGAGTAAGTTGCGAGAAATAAATAAGTATTTTGTTGACGTTCGTCTGTAACTATCAGAGGACTGCCGAAGTCCCTCCGTCTTAGCGTTGCTTACAGCAACGCACCTTGGTCACCCCATGACCAGCCCCCCCCCCCCAGTGATTGGCTTTCAGCCAAATCAAAAAAGAAGGCAACCTACCAATCCTTAAAATTGACTTGATAGAACCTAACTAACCTAACTAACCTAAAAACAACAATAAAAAGAGAAACTCATGTATAAGAAAATTATATTTCTATTCGCCATGCTTTTGAGCATTTCGGCCATTAAGGCACAACGCATCGTCTCCCTGCACACCGCTGCTGACGATGTTATCGTCGTCGTGCTTGAGTCCGGTTGGCATACCGGATCTTACACGAACCCTGTCGATATGACTCCGGGTAACTGGCAAATTGATGGTGCCGCCGCAACGACGATTAACCGAGAGTCTCGCCCTTGGGACGAGCTGAAACACGTCTCACAGGGGAACTTGTATCCCGTTATGATGCGACATCACATTTACCTAACGCACACAGCCAAGTTAGTTAATCAGCAAATATATGCCATCACAACTCCTTACGGATCCAGATCATTTGTTTTTGATGAAACAAAAACTTTTTGTGAAAGCATTAAGGTCAATCAAGTTGGCTATAACCCCGATTCTAACGTGCGATATGCTAATTTTGGCATTTTTCTGGGAGATGGAGGCTCTCGCAAGTTGACGGTGAACCCCAATTACAAGGTGATTAATACCAAAACGAATGCTGTGGTGGTTTCTGGAACTTCCACTTACTGGGGGGATGATACGGGCAATTCCGGTGTTCTGAGCGGGGAGTTTGTGTATCGATTAGATTTATCAGCTGTTCCTGAAGGTGGCCCCTACCGAGTATCGGTTCAGGGGTTTGGCGTTTCTCATCCTTTTGATGTTTCAAAAGAAGCGAGTAGAAGAATAGCGCTTATTCATGCAAAAGGCATGTATCATCAACGGTGTGGCATTGCGTTAGAAAAAAAACATACTGATTTCACACGAGGTATTTGTCACACTACCGTAGGTTATACTAAAGCTCCATGGGTAAATGGAGGTATGATACATGTTCCTGCTGGCTCTACCATGCACGCCATCAGAGGCGGGTATCATGATGCCGCAGACTTTGATAGGCGTCCGATGCACACGATAATCCCCACATTGATGCTGAGCACTTTTGAAGCATTCAAAGGGAATTTTATAGATAACCAATACAACATTCCTGAATCTGGGAATGGAATTCCTGATTTTCTAGATGAAGCTATCTGGGGATTGATAGGATGGGAAAATTTACAAGAGGCCAATGGTGGTGTTATGGCGGGCACAGAGGCTAGTCGACATCCTACTTATGGAGAAGTGACCGCTGCTACTGACTACCTCGTTTATGGAACATGGGGTGTATCAAATGTTGTTACTATTGAGAGTGCTGGTATATTTGCTCAGGCATCTCGCCTTGTCCGTCCGTATGACGCGGCCCGGGCAGATGATCTTTTAGCTAAAGCTCAACTTGCGTGGAATTTTGCATCTAATAAAGGAGGTTCATCTTTGGAGCCTGGTATTATGTATGCTGCGCTGCAGCTTTATTTGGCAGATGTGACAGGTGATGCTACTATAGACATGGCTAATACTTACCACGTAAGGTTTAGAACGCTTGCTCAAAATATGATTCTCAACAACGGCTCTTGGCCTAACCAATATTTGACAGGTAATATGGATGCCAAAATAAAAACAGCGCATTTTATCAGTTACCTACTCACATCCTCGGCTACGGACGCCACGTTAAAAAATAACCTGATTCAAAAAGTGCTTACCACAGCTAATACCGGAGGGTATATGGGATCGATTGAGAATAACCCCTATGCACGTGGGGCTGATCGATTTTATGGCTGGGGTTCTGGCACGGCCCAAGGGCGTTATGCTATGGTTGCTGCTTTTGCTTCTGTGTTAACTACAAGCTCTTCAGAAAAACAAAGATATTACGATATTGTTAGTCAGTTTGGCGATTACAGTCTGGGTCTTAATCCTCTAGGACAAAGTTATGTCGTAGGTTTAGGGGCAAAGCAGCCTCTCAGTCCTTTGCATGCTGATTCTTGGTTTACAAAATACGGCAAGGGGGATCATAATGGACACCCGATTGGCAATGTGCCGGGGATCGTTATTTACGGGCCTGCCGCGCCTGGAGGAAGCGGAGAGCCTAGTGGGGCAACCTATCAAAAAATCATCTCTGACAAGCTTTATCCGCGATGGAATAACATGCCATTACAGAGATGCTGGGCCGATGGCTGGAGCCTTGTCAACTGTAACGAATTTACCACCTGGGAAACCATGGTGTGGAACACCTGTATGTATGGCATTCTCTATGATGCCAGTAATCATACACTATCACCATTCAAAGCTTGGCAGATGGAGCACTGGAATGATACCGAGTTAGCTGTGGCTCAGGCTGATCAAAACCCAGAATCCGACGGGTTGCACAACCTCTTGGAATTTGCTTTTGGGACGAATCCTAAAAAAGCTGATACCATTGGTGATAAAATGCGTATCCAGGGTGATGCTTTGGTGATCACTCGGCGCCAAGCAACGCCTACTGAGCTATCGTATGAAGTGCAAGAATCAATTACCTTGCAGCCTGGTAGCTGGACAACGGTTACTGGAGCTACGGTTGATGTGATTTCTACGAATAACGGCTTTGAAACGGTTGAAATTACGAAGTCTTCCGGATGGCTTACAGGTCAAGGGCGTCGAAAGTTTCTACGTTTAGCTGTAACGCTTCAATGATATCAGAGAGGGGTTCTCGGATGAGGAACTTCAAAAAACGCTAGAGCCTAACCTGTTAGGCTCTAGCTATGTAAATAGAATAATCAATCAGAGTTCTACTTCTTCATCCGAGTATTTTCCGCCGGCAATCCATTTCGTCTCACCCGATTCATTGGTAAAACGGACATTGCCTTTGATAACAACACCATCAGCAAACCGAACAAGCCCTTGAACCGTCAGCTTTTTCGCAGCAATCAAAGAGGGCACACCCAAACCTTCAAGACTATCCACCATTTTATACTCATTGCTGAGAGCAATGACAGGTGGGATGCCTTCCCTTTCTGAAACCAGAGCCATGCGCCCATCTTCCGTTTGTTCATACGCATCCGAGCGTAGCGCCAACAAATCTGAGGTCGTCTTCACAGGAGCAAATCGAGAGCGAGGTACACAAATGGCACCTGAGCCAGGGAACGATTCAATCGCAGCCCCCATCGCGGTTTCTAGCTGATAAACTAGCGTCGATTTTTTATCCCGAGGGTCAATGGTTTTGGTGTTTTGAATCATGGGAAGAGGCAATACGCCGCCTTCCTTGTCCAAAAGCTCCTTCAACACATCGAGACGGATCCACAAACTGTTCGTATTAAAGTAGCGGTGACGTTCGATATTCTGAAACTGCTCGAGATCCTCCTCTGCGCACTGCGCGACTTCACGCAGCAACAGCTGACCGTCATTGCGACGGATAGCGAGATGCCCACCCTTTTTATCCGCACCTGTCCGGCGTGTGGCTTCCATGAGAAACGGCTGATCACTTTCAGCGAAATACCTCAACAGTCCAGCATCTAGAATAGCTCCTAGGTTATCGGAGTTCGATACAAAAGCGTATTTCACCCCGCCCGCAAGAAGAGCATCCAGCCAACCACTCCCGGAGAGCGCGGCAAAGAGGTCACCATGCCCGGGAGGACACCATTCCATCGATGGCTTTTTCTCCCATGTCGCAGGCTCCATCGTAGCGGCATCAATCTTAGGAATCTGGTTTTGCATCATCTCCACATTCTCAGCACCGGAAAGCCCCTGATCCTTATAGGCCTCCATGTGCTCCAAGGTGTCTTTCGAAGTGCTGAAGCTATCCATCAGCAAAAACCGCACTTTTGCCCCCGTCGTTTCGCGCAAGTGAATGATCTGATCGGCAATAATATCGAGAAATGTTGTGTCATCCTTGACCGGAAGTAAGCTTTTGGCCTTCTGAAGCCCCATACCAGTGCCCAGTCCGCCATTGAGTTTGATCACCACCGTCTGCTTGAGCAACGCCGGATCAAAGACCTCATCAGACTGGGAAACATCTCCCAGTAAGGGCAAACTCTCACAAGGGCGAATGCTCTCCTCGGAGATCATGCCGCTCTCATTGCGGAGCAAGGCTTGGTAGTTACGTTCAAAGGCACGTATGGCGGCCTCGCTCACAGCGGCGGCTTCCATCTTTTGGCGGAAAGGAGAAAAATCACTCATGATTAAATCGACGGGTGAAATCCGTCGCCGCCAAATAACCCGCAGCTGAGAACAATTCAACTCTAATAAATAAGAGGCTCCCGCAGCGGGTTATACTCGTAAAAAAGCCACCTCATCTGACACTCATTCCAGCGATCAATAGGCACTCCTTGTTGAATTTGCCTTCGGTTGGTTGAATTCGCTTCGCGAGTTGAAAGCTCCTGCCGGTGCGTTGAAGTTGTAGAGATCGTTCTAAGATCACTCCTCGCTGCCGAGCCATTTGTAAGTCACGCCAGCAAGTGCTGCACCGATGATCGGAGCTACCCAGAACAACCACACCTGAGAAATGGCGGGGGTATCCGCAAAAATAGCCGCAGCAAGACTCCGGGCAGGGTTCACTGAGGTGTTCGATACCGGAATACTGATCAGGTGAATCAACGTCAATCCTAGGCCGATCGCCACTCCAGCTAAGCCCTTAGGCGCGCGGTCATCCGTTGCGCCAAGTATAATGATCAGGAACATAAACGTCATCACAACCTCGGTGATGAAAACCGATCGCATATCAAACTTCCCAGGTGAGAGATCACCATATCCGTTCGAGGCAAATCCACCGGCTTCAAACCCAACCTGGCCAAAGGCAATGAGATAAAGCACTCCCGCACCGAGAATGCCACCCACCACCTGCACAAGAATGTAGGGCAAAAGCTGCGCTGAGGGGAATCGGCCACCGAGCCAGAGCCCGACGGAAACCGCTGGGTTCAGGTGACATCCTGAAATATGCCCAATGGCATACACCATCGAAAGCACCGTCAAGCCGAAGGCAAAAGACACCCCGAGGTGGGCAATACCCATATTAACATCCCCGCTCATAAAATTCGCGGCGAGCACGGCACTTCCACACCCTCCGAGCACGAGCCAGAAGGTTCCTATTAATTCAGCTACTAGTTTTTTGGTCATAACGCTGATGATTCTATCAAATAACCGAGGTGAATCAAGCCGTAATTATCCGTAAAAATGAACAGGTTCCCTCTTGACCACATAGGAAGGCTCCCGTAAACGGATGACATGTCCACCTCATCTCTCTGGCAGAATTACCAAACATCCTACACTCGCTATCCCGAGCTTGGATTTTCCATCGACACCTCGCGCATGGATATCCCTGCCGATTTCCACGAGTCCCTTTCAAGCGAAATTACACGCGCGTTCGATGGAATCAAAGACATCGAGTCTGGAAAAATTATGAACCCCGATGAGGGCCGCATGGTTGGACATTACTGGCTCCGTAATGCTGAGTTAGCCCCCACGGCTGAAATCAAGCAACAAGTAACCGAGCCCATCGTAGCGCTCAAAGACTTCGCACATCAAGTGCGCACCGGTAAAATCACCAACCCCAAAGGTGGACGATTCAAAAACCTGCTGGTGATCGGAATCGGTGGCTCTGCTCTGGGCCCTCAATTCATCTATGAAGCCCTGGGTGCGGACAGCCCACTCACCACTTACTTTTTTGATAACACGGATCCAGCGGGAATGGATACGACGCTCGCTAAAATCATCAATTCTCGACAAGGTCTTAAAACCACGCTTGCATTGGTCGTCTCCAAATCCGGCGGCACACCCGAGACCCGCAACGGCATGCTTGAAGCCGCATCTGCGTATGAGGCCATCGGCCTAGACTTCGGCCCGCATGCCGTCGCCATCACCAGCGAAGGCTCCAAACTCTCAAAATTCGCAGAAGAAAACAACTTCATCACCACCTTTCCAATGGAAGACTGGGTCGGTGGCCGCACATCCGTGATGTCCACCGTGGGACTTGTGCCCGCAGCACTGCAAGGCATCGATATCGATGAATTACTCGACGGAGCCAAAGTGATGGACGAGCGCACCCGCTCGACGAATAGCAGCGACAATGCCGCGATGCAATTGGCGCTTGCCTGGCATCACGCGGGTAATGGCAAAGGAGAAAAGGACATGGTCGTCCTCCCCTACAAAGACTCCTTGGTGCTGTTTTCCAAATACCTCCAGCAACTCGTCATGGAATCACTCGGTAAAGAGCTCGATCTCGATGGCGAAGTAGTCCATCAGGGAATTGCGGTTTACGGCAACAAAGGATCGACCGATCAACACGCCTATGTGCAGCAGCTCCGCGACGGGGTGGCCAACTTTTTTGCCACCTTCATCGAAGTCCGCAAAGGACGCGACGGCGAAAGCATCGAAGTCGATCCCGGCACCATCGCCGCCGACTACCTTCAAGGGTTTATGCGTGGCTCCCGCACGGCACTTTATCAGTCTGGCAGAAAATCCATCACCTTATCCATTGAAGAAGTTACCCCACGCACCGTGGGAGCACTGATCGCTCTGTTTGAGCGCGCGGTCTCGATCTACGCTCTGCTTGTCAATGTCAACGCCTACCACCAGCCAGGTGTTGAGGCGGGCAAAGCCGCCGCTGGCATCTTCCTTGATCTCCTCCAAAGGGTCAAAGGAGAACTTCAGGAAACAGCCCAAACTGCCGAGCAAGTAGCCGCTACCCTCTCAGCTGACCCCGAGGACGTTTACCACTGCCTGAACCATCTAGCATCCAATGGCTCCGCCACTCTGAACGAAGGTGCCTCCCCTGCCACCGACAGTTTTCAGGGTTTGATTCAACTCTAACACACCCAATATCGCTCACCCTCAGCATTGATCAAGGAATACGTGTGTGATCCATAGATCCCACATCGCAGTGGCGGAGCGCATGTGGGTCTTTCATGGAATCAATGGTCAGTCGTGCCGCCTAACGGACTGATGATTTTCCTACTCACCTAGAGCAGACAAAGAATCAAGCCACTCATTCAAAACCCGGGTCAACGAGTCCTTATCCTCTGCAGAAAATAACTCATGTAACCCCCCTTCAAACTCGATATAGCGTTTGTTTTCCTGAGTCAATCCTGCGTTGAACACCCGTGTAATTTCTACAGGACAAACGGGATCAGCCGTCCCCTGTGTCAGCAAAATCGGGACATCATTGGATATGTCATCACCATGATCTCGAATCAACCGAGAGGCTTTCAACAGAACCGCTGCCCAGCCAAAAGAAATCCTGCTGTGCCAAAGCGGTCGGTCAGCACGTTCGATACGAACCTCACCTTGGCCAGCCCCCTCAGACTCCACCTTTCTGCACATCTTCGCCGTGACACCCGTTGACATCGTCATTTCCGGAAACCACACGGCAAGAAAACGCACCAGCGACAAAAATATTTTTGATCGCCCCCTGCTCGGTTCAATCAACGGCGCATTAATCCACGCCATCGAAGGCTTCGCAAATCGACCTTGCCCGGACAGCACCAAATGCCTAGCGGCTAACAAACCACCCATGGAATGACCCATCACCCCATACGGCAAGCCCTCAAACCCCTCCAGTGTGCTATCAATAATGGCATCCAGCAAATTCTCATCTCCACAGTGGCCACGCCGCCCAGGACTATAACCGTGACCCGGCAGATCCGTCACCACACAGCGAATTCCCCGTTCCGTAAAAGGAGCCAGAACCTCAGGGTAACGCTCTGCATAATCCCCCTGCCCATGGTAAAAAATCGCCGCCCCACGCAGAGGCACGTGGTCATCGGGATGCATCGTTATTCGATGTAACAAATGCCCCTGAATCTTCACGCGTTGTGCATCCACTCTCATACGGTTTTCACACTCCCATCATACAGTTAAGGTTCCCGCTAATTTCTTCAGTAAGCTGACATCGTCATCCCGCCCCATGGAAGCCAGAGTGTATTGCATTTCGAGCAAATAGCGCAGCAGCACGTCACCCAGATAACAAGGTGCAATGATCGCCCTCCTGGCCTTCGCTGACATCTCAAAATTCCCCGTCATCAGCTCGTCCACATCAAATTTCTTACCCCGATGAGCACTATCCACCAAATAGAGCCGATCCCCATGCTGGATTCGACATAAAAAATGCCCAGGGTAATTGCACCCGTCCACCTGGGCACCCAAGCGCCGGCCTAGCAACATATACATGCAGCCCAAGCTCGTGGCATTCCCCCGGCGATGCTCGATCACATCACCGAGATCAAAATAACACAGAGAATCAGCTTTAGAAGAAACTCCCTTGAACGGACCTTTGACAAACAACCAGCGGCGCAAACTCTCGGGAGTAGGATCAGGCAAATCCTGACGAATTTCATCAGACAACATATCGAGATGATCGGGCAACGAAGGACGCAAGGTGATGCCATCGTGGAGAAAATCGGCCAACAGCCGCAGTAAATTCTCAAAAGCATCCCAATCATCCGCCAGCGCAGCTCCTCCGCCCGTAGGTATAATCCACTCATCCTGCAAAGTCTGTCGCCTCCCTGGCTCCAACCAGTGAGAAAGATTTTTTTGACCCGATACCGATACCGAGATCCCCAAAGCCGCTAAATCATGACTAAGATCCCCTTGGTAGCACTCGAACTGCTCACGCACAGCGGGCCTGACCTCGGGATCATGATCGTCGAGAAGGCGCAGTAAAAAAGGCAAGTCGCTCGTTGCAGGCATAGAGAAATCCTACATCATTACCCCGCTCCCAACAAATGGCATTTTATTAATCTTCACTATCGCATCTCCTCGGCGACACCGCTACGATCACCCCATGGACGAGGAAAACTCAGCCGATACCCATAGCTCCGCTATTTTAAAGAACATCCTACTGGTAGGATTCATGGGCTGTGGCAAATCAACCATCGGCCGGGAACTCCACCTGTCGCTCGGCTACCCACTCTTTGACACCGATCACGATATCGAAAAACAAGAGGGCAAAAAAATCCCGCAGATTTTCGCCGAGGAAGGCGAAGACCATTTCCGCCAACTAGAAACACAATTTCTCAAAAACCTCATCCATCAACAAACCCAGCACTCAATCATCTCCACAGGAGGAGGCATCATCACCCGCCCTGAAAACATCCCCCTGCTTCGCCAGCTTGGCTTTGTCGTCTGGCTCAGCTGTTCACCTGAAGACATCTACGAGCGTACCTCCCGCAATAGCAACCGACCACTTCTCCAATGCGACAACCCCAAGGAACTCATCATCAAAATGCTTGGCGAGCGTGATGAACATTATAACACCTGCGCCCACCTTAAAATCAACAGCTCAAATCTGGCCATCAACGAAATCACCTGCGGAATCCTCGAAAGCGCACGCTACCACTTCAGCGCTAAAAAAGATCTCAGCGAAGGATAACTATTGCCAAATCCGAAGGTTCGTGCCTAATTTTGCTTCTCGATTTCCTGTCATGACGCTGATTAAAAACAAAGCAAATGCCCAGATTTCCTTCAAACTCGTGAAGAAGGAACTCAAGATCGTGGAATCCCAGATTCTCGATCAAGTCAAAGCGTTCGATCCCGCTCTGGAACCCTACATGGACTACATCTGCAACACCAGCGGCAAACGTATCCGCCCTGCTTTGGCTATTTTGGTCGGCGGCGCTACCGGCAAGGTCCACGCCGATCATTTAAAAATCGGTGTCATTCTCGAACTCATCCACATGTCCACCCTGGTGCACGATGACATCATCGACGGTGCAGACACCCGCCGCAAGGTGCCCACCGCCAATGCAAAATGGGGCAATGGCATGGCAGTCCTCCTTGGCGACGCCCTTTTCTCTCACTCGCTACTGCTCGCTACCGAGTTCGACAGCATCGAAATCTGCCGTAAAGTAGGCAGAGCATCACGTGAAGTTTGCCAAGGCGAAGTCATCCAGACCCAGCGCCGCTTTGACCTCACTCTGACCAAAGAAGACTACTTTCACATCATCGAGATGAAAACCGGAGCGCTCTTCGCCGCAGCCACCGGCATTGCCGCTTCACTCTCCGGCGTTTCCAAGGAAGTCGAGCAGCAGCTCTACAACTACGGACTCAAACTCGGCACCGCCTACCAAATCTACGACGACTGCTTAGACCTCGTCGGCTCTGAGGAAGAAGTAGGAAAAACCCTGCGCACCGACCTTGAAAAAGGCAAACTCACCCTACCGCTGTTGAATCTGATCGAACAAGCCAGCCCGGCCCAACGCGATAAACTCACCAAACGCATTATCGAGCAGCAACCACTCGACCTCCCCGTCCTCATCGGCATCGCCGAGTATGAAGGCTCCGTCGAATCAGCCCTCGATATCGCTGCTGATATGCTGAAAGACGCCCGCAACGACCTCCGAGTCCTCGATCCCAGCAAATGGCGTGACGGACTGGATGAAGTCACCTTCTATCTCGACGGCCTACTCAACAAGTGCCGGAAATAGCAGCCAATATGGAGTGGAGACTTCCAGCCTCCGGCTCCCTGTCGCGCACCATTCTTGAGCAAAACCCGCACAGCCGAGGAGACGAGGCAATCCTCCACTCCATATAAAAAATTCCGCGCTTCTTCGTCTTCCGTGATTGCAAGCTGCCCTCCCTCTCGCTAGAACTCTCCCCGACATGGCAGGAGCGAAAGGACCACAGGGCACCAAAGAAAAAAAACTGACGCCAATGATGGCGCAGTATCAGAAGATTCGGCGCTCGCTGCCCGATGACATCCTTCTTTTTTACCGACTCGGCGATTTTTACGAAATGTTCTTCGACGATGCCAAAACAGCATCCGCCCTCCTGAACGTCGCCCTGACCAAACGCCACGACATCCCAATGTGTGGCGTCCCCCATCACGCGGCCCAAGGATACATTGCCAAACTGATCCAACAGGGAAAACGAGTCGCCATTGCCGAGCAAACTAGCGAGCCCGAACCGGGAAAACTCGTCGACCGTGAGATCGCGCAGATCATTTCCGCAGGCACCGTCAGCGATATGGCCCTGCTCGACGACACTCGCCATAACTACGTCGCCGCCGTTTACCAATCCGGTAAAATGTTTGGCCTCGCCTGTGCCGACCACTCGACCGGTGAATTTACCGTCTCCGAGTTTAACAACAAAGACGCCCTTCAAGACGCCATCCAACGGCTCTCACCTCGTGAACTCATCATTCCCGACGACCAAATCAACATCTTCGGCCACCTCCGAGGCGGCCTTCCCTACGATGGCTACGCCTTTCTCGCCGACCAATCACGCCATGCGCTCTGCGACCATTTCAAAGTGCAATCGCTGCGCGGATTTGGCTGCGATGACATGACCGCCGCGATTTCTGCAGCCGGCGCTATTCTCCATTACCTTTCCTATCAGCTTCGCCGCTCCTGCGACCACCTCCGCCAGATGACGGTTCGCAGCGAGAGCCAATACGTGCTCATCGATGCCTCCTCCCAGCGCAACCTCGACCTCGTCGACTCCCCAACAGGGCGTCAGCACTCGCTCCTAGGTGCCCTCGACCGCACCACCACGCCCATGGGTGCCCGCAAACTACGCGACTGGATTCTCCACCCGCTGCGCGACATCACCGAGCTCACCGCCCGCCAAGACCTCATCGCCTCCTTCCTCACCGAGCCATTCCTACTCGGCCAATGCCGCGAAAACCTCAAAGGCATCCGCGATATCGAACGCACCACCTCACGGCTTTCCCAAAATGCCGGCAACGCCCGTGATTTACAATCGCTTCTAGTCTCGCTTCAGAAAATCCCAGCTCTCAAAAGCCACCTCGAAGCACTTAGCGAAAGCGCCCCAGCATCGATCCTCCACGATGCCTTAATCGAAAAACTCCACACCTTCCCCGAGCTCACCGATCTCTTATCTCGCGCCCTCGCCGATGAGCCATCGGCGAGCACCAAAGACGGAGGCATCATCCGTGATGGCTTCATGCCCGACCTCGATGAACTTCGTTCCGCATCCACCGAAGGGAAAAAATGGCTCGCCGCCCTGCAGGAAAGCGAACGCAAACGCACAGGGATCGACACCCTAAAAATCAAATTCAACAACGTCTTCGGCTACTTCCTTGAAGTCACCAAAGCCAAAGTTCACCTTGTCCCGGACGACTACCAGCGCAAGCAAACCATGTCCAATGCCGAGCGTTACATCACACCCGAACTCAAGGAAATGGAAAACAAAATCCTCGGGGCCGACGAACGTGCAAAACAGCTCGAATACGAAGAATTTGTCAAACTCCGCCAAGCCGTTGCCGATCAGATCGATCACCTTCAGCAATGCTCAGAAGCCCTCGCCACCCTCGACGTCCTGCTCGGACTCACCGAGCTCGCTCAGCTTCACCAACACACCCGACCCCTCATCGATGACTCCCGTGACCTCCTCATCACCAACGGTCGCCACCCAGTATTAGAGCAAACATTAGTCGATGAGAAATTCGTCCCGAACGACAGCGTCATGGAAGCGGACACCTCGCGTGTCATCCTACTCACCGGACCTAACATGGCTGGAAAATCCACCTACATCCGCCAGGTTGCCCTCATCTCCCTCATGGCACAAATCGGTGCCTACGTCCCGGCGGAAAGCGCACGCATCGGTATGGTCGACCGCATATTCTGCCGAGTTGGAGCCTCCGACGATCTCACCAGCGGCCAATCCACCTTCATGGTTGAGATGAACGAAACAGCCCTCATCATCAACAATGCCACGGAAAACTCACTGGTCATTCTCGATGAAATTGGCCGAGGCACCGCCACCTTCGACGGCCTCTCAATCGCATGGTCCGTCGCAGAGCATCTGCACGATAAAATCCAAGCCCGCACCCTCTTCGCCACCCACTACCACGAACTCACCGACCTCTCACTCACCCGCGATGGAGTAGAGAACTACAACGTCGCCGTCCGCGAGTGGAATGACGAGATCATCTTTCTGCGCAAAATCCTCCCCGGCACCGCCGACAAATCCTACGGCATCCAGGTCGCCCGCCTCGCCGGACTCCCCCCCGCGATCATCGACCGAGCCAAAGACATCCTCACCCACCTCGAACTCAACTCCACCCGACCCGAAGCCCAAGACAAACCCAAACCAAAAAACACCAGCACCCCTTCCAAAAACATGCCCCGTGTCGAATCCCCCCAAATGGATTTTGAATTTTAAAGCCTGCTTCGGCGGCAGCGCTTGTTTCCCTACGCTCTGGATCGCCGAATACCAGACCCAACTCCCGATAAAAAACTCCTGCAAGCCAAGCAGCACAAGGTCCTAGAACTTTCAGAGCACAGAGATCACTCCTAATTATCCATCCCCTTCATCGAAAAATTTCAAACTAAGCTAAAGCAAAAAAGAAATCTTCTCGATTAAACAAGCGCCCAAAGCCAAGATCAAACATCGTTCCACTCCCCAATCTCTATTAAATCAATGTCCAAGTTTAATTCTCTCATCACCAAGCTCCGTGAAGTCTTCCAGATCGACCGCCCCGATCTCGATTTCGGTATCTACCGCATCATGAATGCCCGCGCGGAGCAGATCACTCGCTACCTGGAGCACGACCTCCGCGAGAAGGTCACCGCATCCCTTGGCGATGGCCAGTCCGCCCAGCTAGCCGAAACCCGAGAGAAACTCACCGAAGCAAAAAAAAACGCCAAGGCCCTCGACATGGACCCCGACAAAGTCCCAGCCGTCAAGGAACTCCAGACCCAGCTAGCCGATCTCAAAAACAACGATCCCGGCCACGAGGACGCCATTTTCTCCCATCTCACCACCTTCTTCTCCCGCTATTATGAAAAGGGCGACTACATCTCACAGCGCCGCTACAAGGGCGATACCTACGCCATTCCCTACTCCGGTGAGGAAGTCGTCCTCCACTGGGCCAATAAGGACCAATACTATATCAAGTCCGGCGAGTCCTTTACTAACTACTCCTTCAAGCTAGACGATGGCCGCCGCGTCAGCTTCCAGCTCCTCACTGCGGATACCGCCAAGGACAACCGCAAGGACAACGACGAAAACCGCCTCTTCGCCCTCATCCCCAAGGGCTACTCCCTCACCAAGATCGATGAAGACGGCGAGGAAATCACCACCGCTTATGAGCCCATTGTAGAATCTGGGGAAAAAGGAGCAGGAAAGAGTGATCTCATCATCCACTTCACCTACCAAGGCTACCCGAAGAGCGTGAAGAAAAAGGAAAAAAATGCCGCGTCCCTCAAGCGCATCCTCGCCCACCCCCTCGTCACCGGAAAATGGAACGATCTCCACTCACGCAAGCCAACCGAGAAAAACAAGAGCCGCACCCTGCTGGAATACCACCTCACTACCTACACGGAGAAAAACACCTCGGACTACTTCATCCACAAGGACCTCGGCCGCTTCCTCCGTAACGAACTCGACTTCTATATCAAAAACGAGGTCATGCACCTCGATGACGTCCAGAACGCCGATACCTTTGACGCCATCAAAGACAACCTCCGCCTGATCCAGACCCTGCGCGAAATTGCGCTCGATCTCATCCGCTTCCTCGCCCAGCTCGAGGACTTCCAGAAAAAACTCTGGCTCAAAAAGAAGTTCGTCACCCAGACCGACTACTGCCTCACTCTCGACCGCATCCCTGAAAAACTCTACCCCGAGATCGCCGCCAATGACATCCAACGCGAGGAATGGATCAAGCTCTTCGCCATCGATGAAATGGAGCTGAAAAAAGGCGACCTCGTTAAAGGAGACACCCTTGGGTATTCGGAGCCTCTCACAGCCAAGTTTCTCACGCAAAATCGCCACCTCGTCCTCGACACCGTTCACTTTTCCGAGGAGTTCAAAGCGCAGTTGCTCGATGCCAT
>CAYNNY010000004.1:0-45512 GCA_964398555.1 uncultured Verrucomicrobiales bacterium | reverse complement strand
AAGGAGGAACCCAAGCAAAAATCAAGGCTACCCTAGTCACCTCCAGATCTAAAGCTGTATCATAGGATGAAAAACAAGTTCAACCTCAATAAAACCATTACCGAGTTAGCGTCATTGGCCCACTGGTAGGCTCTTTAGGAGGATCGCTACTTCCGTCGAAGAATATAATACTGCCACTATGCCGACCTTGAAAAAGGAGTGCTGAATAAGCATCCTTACCAAAACGTAATTTAAAATGAACAGGGGATGATCCCGATACCAAATTTGTAGCTATGTATTTACTACATCCTAACCAATCATAACCTGAATCATATGCTGTAAACACACCAATAATACTACCACCGTGTAGAAAAGTCCCACCTGTTTCAGATGTAAATAAAAATTTAGTCTGACCAAATTTTGTGACAATTGTTAATGTTTCCCCAGTTAGTAAACTCGGCCACAGCGCCTCTGATGTCTCATACTTTACCTGTGACGCATTAAAAAATAACTTATCCTCTCCAGAGGCAAGAGAGGACACATCAATATCCAACAAAACATCGTCATCACTGTCCCTATAGATTGCAGGCTTGGCTTGCCAAGAAACCATATCCGAAGAATTACTGTAGCTCGTCAGCGAAGATGCTGGCTGCTTCACCACTAGACTCACCGCCGGATCCTCATGAACGACCTGCATCAAAGGTGCCACTACCTCAGGCAAGCCCTGTGCATGTTCGTCAAAAGCGTCAGCTACTCCACCCACCCTTCGGATGACAATCGATTGAATAACAACCTCCTCGCTGGGCACCCCAGTCACTGAGCCTACTGCGTTAATGGCATCACAAACCAGCCTCCCAACGCTTATTGAAGTTGTATCATCCCCTGGGGCATCATACAAAATTACAGATCCAAAAACCGTATGCACATTGTTTAATTGAGGTGTGCTGGCGGCCGTGATAAAAAACTGCGATCCGTTGGAATGGGGGCCTGAGTTAGCCATCGACACGACATATGGACCGGTATGCGTCAGCGCTGAAAACTCATCTTGAAAATTGTAGCCAGGCCCATCAGAGCCAAGCCCGTTGGGAGAGCCCGTCTGACTCATGAAACCAGTAATCACACGGTAAAAAACGATCCCATTGTAGAATGGCTCACGCTTCACTTGCCCCGTCGCAGAGTCGACCCAGTTACAAGTCCCTTCTACCAAACGAATAAAATTAGCCACCGTCTTAGGGGCATAAGCATAATACAGTTCAATGGTAAAATCACCTTTGCTCGTCTTTACGTCAGCATAAATCTGAGCCTGTAAACTTCCCGTCAAAAAGATGAAAACAAAGCTAATGGCGCATATAAGGGTGTTCATGTCGGGAACTGATGCCCTAAGATCTGAAGACTTGCAATCATCAACTTGCCCAGTCAGCATACTAGATATGTCAGCCCCCCTCCCGAATCCCGACAAAAACTCCATCCACCATCACGAGCCGGACCTCGCCCTCGATCCTAAAATCCACCAAGGCTACGCCCTCTTCGACCTCGATCAGACCTTGATCCCGTGGGACACCCAATTGCTGTTCTGTGATTTCGTGATCAAGCGCATGCCACTCCGCCGACTCTACCTCCTCCTCTTCGTCCCCCTACTCCCCTTCGCCAAAATCATCGGCACCGAGGGCATGAAGCGCGTTTTTCTCAACTACCTCTGGGGACTCAGCCAGCAGGATCTGGATGAACTGGCCGAGGAATTTGTCGAGCAGCACTTCCCAGAGACGTTTTACGGAGACATCGTGAAAATGGTAGAACAACAAAAAATGCTGGGTCACACCACCGTGCTGAGCTCTGCCAGTCCTGAAATTTGGGTCAAACCCATTGCTGAAAAACTAGGCTTCGACCACTACTTCGGCACCACCGTAGAGATCGCCCCCCGCGTGCGCTTTATCCCCAACATCATCGGAGGTAACAACAAAGGCGCAAACAAACTCCGTAAAATGCGCCATATTTTCCCAAAAGGATTTGACCCTCAATCAGGAGCCACCCTCGCCAGCAGCCATGGATTTTCCGATAGCCATGCGGATCTCCCGATGCTCAACATTTGTGAACATGTCACCATGATTCACCCCACAGAAAAACTCTATCAAGAAGGCAACCCCCGAGGATGGCACACCCTCACCCCAGCCCGCCCGACCAACGACAAAAAACAATTCGCCACCGCCTGCCTCAAACAAGCTCTAGGCATCTATTAGCCCCACAAAAAAAACGTCACCGTGCGGGCAGAATAGAAGATGTTACAGCCCATAACCATTGATTTAACAGCAAACTTCATAACAATAAGTTGTCCGGCAACTTTATGGGGCTTTGCACTAATCCTGCCGACAAGTTACAAACTTGTCCTACTTTCTCGGCAACCGTGCCCACAAGCTTCAGTGGCACCCGTTCCGACTTCAAGACTTCCCGACTTCCCGACTTCTAGTCTTCAAGACTTCCCCAATGTGACAACTTTGTAACCGTGCGCCCTCTTGCCAAGGGTCGACCCTTCTGATTTATTTCCCACTGTCAGCGCGTCACTCCCTCTGAGCGCCTGCCAAATATCAACCACAACACACCCATTATTATGACTCAAACCAACAAACTCGTAACCGCAGCCACATTGGCCGTTCTTGCAACGCCTCTGACTGGCCTTGCCGGAGACGCCAAAACCATCATCGAACCCGCCGCTCCCCAACAAAGCATCACCGCATGTGACGCCCTCAAAAACATCGGCACTCTCTACAAAAACAGCGAAAACCCCTACATCCAGGAGTTCAAACTCTTTGGCCGTTACCAATACCAAGTCGGATCCATCGCAGGAAATGATATCAATGGCGACGGATTCAATGGCAACTTCGATCAACACCGTCGCTTCCGTCTCGGTGCGCAAATGAAATTTGCCAATTACTTCAAAGTAAAAGCCAACGTCAACCTCGTCGTTGATGGCCGGCTCGTAGGAAGAGACCTCAACTGGGGGACTCCAGATGCGGGATTCGCTGTGTTTGATGAAGCCAAGCTCACCTTTGACGCAGGCAAGGCCTTTAGCGTCAATGGACTGGATACACTTCACTTCACTTACGGCCGCCAGAAACTTAAAATGAGTCAGGAAGCCCACACCTCCTCCAAGAAAATCAAAACAGTCGAACGCTCAGCGCTCGCCAATACCATCTACCGCTCAGCTCGTCCGGTCGGCTTCACCGTCGATGCCTCCAAGGGATCTTGGAAAGGCGCCGCCGCTATCTTCAGCGACCAAATCAGCAATGATGAATGGGACTCCGTGATCGGTGAATGGAGTGAAGGCCTCGCTTACTACGTCAGCGCCACCAAAACATTCGATAACAAAGATCAACTGATCATGGACTTCATCTATCACGATGACTCAAGTGATGCCATTGCTGATTGGATTGGCTACGAATGGGCAGCATCCGCAGCTTACACAGGGTCCTGTGACCGTTGGGGCTACATGGCAAACGTCATTGTAGCCGACCACGGCGACGTGCTCGGCAAACCCGACCGCAGTGGCCTTTTCTACGGAATCATCGGCATGGGAACCTACGATCTCATCGAAGGAACCCTCGAAGCCGTTGCCCAATACCAATGGCAAGGCTCTGAGGAGTCCGAAGGAGTTCGCACCAATAGCCGACTCTTCCGCATCGATAACGGCGGTGATGTTAACAGCGGGCGTGGCGACAGCCACCACTCGCTCTACGGCGGCTTGAACTGGTATCTCTGCGGAGACAACGCCAAAGTCATGGTAGGTGTCGAATACCAAAACCTCGACACTCCTGACGGAGATGCCGATTCCACTACACTTTGGGCGGCCTACCGCATGTATTTCTAAGATCGATTATTGAATTCATAATCTATCTGTCTGGTAAGGGCGTATCCGCAAGGATGCGCCCTTATTTTTCAATATGGAGTGGAGACTTGCAGTCTCCGGCTTCCTGTCGTGCATCAGTCATGCTCGCTGTCTTGGGATGATCAGCAATAGGCAAATAGTGGACACAATTGTCCACGCTCCGTGCGGTGATTAACGTTTCCCCTTGTTTTTTCACCTTAGAAAGAGGAGATTTCACATCGTTATGCTTCTCAACTCTTTTACTCTAAACCGATTTATCCTCCTCCCCCTACTTGCTTTACCCTTCTCAACTCTGTCCTCGATCGCAGAAGAAACACCTGAGAAAATTCAAAAAACCACAGAAACCTACAAGGTGCTTTCCAGCGATCAAGCTCAATTGGGAACACCGTTACATCACCAGCACCAACCCCGACGGATCATCCGGAAAATTTCCCAGACGCGTCATCACCAAACTCGAAACATCTCAATTGATACCTGCCGATGGCAAACAATAAGCAGAAAACAGCATCAGCCAGGCTGGCCAATAGTCCTCGACATGACGGATAGCGTCTAATCAATATAACCAACTTCGCGCTGCGCCATTGTAAAGAAACCTCCATTTTTATGCTGTATTCTCCATTTCACCTCTGATATTTTACGCAAAGTCAGCTATGAAGCAATCGGGACCCACTTCACAATCCATTCTCACGCGATACCCAGCGATCACGTTTGTCATTATCGGCTTGATGACTGGCTCGAGCCTGCAGGCACCAGCCCAAGACATGACGCCGGAAACAGAAACCGAGGCAAAACACCAAAAGTCGCTGAAGGATTTCTCCCCCATCGAGGTCGTGCCCAAATTTGGTGGAGGCAGATGGTGTGGCTGGATTTCTAATGAGCCGGGAACTGTCTTCGACAACTCAGATTATCCACTCGTCCAAAGCTTTGTCATCTACGGCAACCCCCAGTGGCAATACTCCCACGTCAGCGGCACCGATGCCAATGGCGAAACATTCTCCGGATCTGAGTTTGAACTTAGACGATTCACCTTCGGAATGCGGATTCACTTTTTGCAGTATTTTACCGCCTCAATTTCAAGCGATATGGAAGACGATGGAGAGCCAAAAGACGACGGCAGCTACGACTCCTTCGACTACGCCCTCTACTCCTCCGACATCATTTTCGATGCCCAAGATGCTTTCAACTGGGAATGTTACGATCAGTTCCAACTCCGAATGGGGTATTTTAAAGTCCCCTCCAACGCCGGATGGGCAACATCATCTAACTCAATGCGCGGCATTGAACGGACATCCCTTTCTAACTACTCAAGCCCATCAGACTCCATCGGCATGATGATCTCCGCTCGGCGAAATCGATGGGATGTCGATCTCGGCCTCTTCTCCAGCGACAATATTGATAACGGGTTAAGCTCTGACCAAGGAAGCTTCTGGCTCGGTCACGTCGGATATATGTTCGGCCACTGGTATCAAATGGACAGTGTCCGAGCCGATCTCAGGGTGCTCGTCAATAGCGATGCCAGCAAAGGTGAAACCTTCCGCCAAGACTGGGTCGTCTCAATGAGCACCGTGATGCGCAAAAAACACTGGCGACTGATGGCCGACTTCATTGTCGGAGAAAATGGCCATTTCGGCGAACCCTCCCAAAGGGGTGGATACTGGGGGATTAACATCATGCCCAGTCTATGGCTGATCGAAGATCGGCTCGAAGCCGTCTTCCGCTATCAGTACGCCCATGCCGAAAGGCGCAACGGATTCCGCATCTCAGCCCACTCGGCCCGGCGCATCGCGGACCAAGAGGGCGCTGACATCCATGATGGCTACGGAGATAAACACCAAAGCGCCTACGCAGGCCTCAACTACTACCTCTGTGGAGACAACACCAAAATCATGGCCGGCGTCCAATGGGACGACCTCCAATCCAATGACCGACAAGTCTACGAAGGACTGACCACCTGGGTCGCCATCCGCCTCTATTTTTAATCGCTCTCATCACACTTCTATCCACCCAAAACCATGCCACAAATCACCCGCAAACTTAGCCTTGTCACCCTATCACTCACCGCTGCCACAACCCTAGGCATGGCAGGCACTGATTCCAAAACTTCTCTTCCAGAAGCTCCACCAGAACCAAACAACTGGTGCAGCTGGCTCAGTGAAAAACCAGGAACCCTCTACAAAAACAAAGAGAACCCCTACATTCAGGAACTCCGACTTTTTGGCCGATTCCACTGGCAGTATGCCTACCTCGATGGCCGAGGCGCCGATGGACTCGGCACCCGAAAATTCAACTACGACACCGAGGAAATCCGCCGCTTCAGAGTCGGAGCCAAGCTCGGCTTTCTTAACTACTTTGAGGCCAATGCCAGCGTCAACCTCTCCAAAGACCTTTCCCCACTCAACGGCTCCCGCGATATTGAATACCTCAACCTCTACTCGGCCACGCTTGAGATGGACATGCAAGAAGCTTTTGATCTCAAGACCTTTGATGAACTCGAACTCCGGATCGGCAAAGAAAAAACATCCCAGACGGCCGAAGGCGATATCTCCTCCCGCTTCATCAAAACCGTGGAACGTTCATCCCTGAGCAACTACGTCGCCACCCCCAGCTCAACGGGTCTTTTCATCTCATCTGAAATGGGTGCCTGGGATCTGGACCTCGGCATTTCCTCCGGCGATCTCGAAAGAGAGTTCTCCAAATTCGATAACGATTATTTCTACACCCTGCGCACCGGCTACAAATTTGATGACCCCAGCTTTGCCGACAAATCGAGAATAGATCTACGCGTCATCATCAACGGTGACGAAGAACAAAATACCATTAAAAACCCAGACAGCATCGGCTCCTTCAACCAAACATGGGTAGCCAGTCTCAGCACGGAATCTAGAAATGGCCGCTTCGAACTACTCACCGATCTCGTCTTCGGCGACAACGGCACCGATTACGACCTCACCGATAAAGGAAACCCCAAAAACAACCCCGAACGAGAAGGCAGCTTCTGGGGACTCGTGATCATGCCCTCTTACTGGCTGGTCGAGGATCGACTCGAAACCGTCTTCCGCTACCAATACGCACAAGCCAGCGAGAAAGAAGGCTTCCGCATCAACGCTCGCTACTCACGGATTGCAGGAAAAGTAGACAACTTCAGCGGAGCTAACGACCTATCCAATGGACGTGGCGACCGCCATCACAGCGCCTACCTTGGACTCAACTACTACCTCTGCGGTGACAATGCCAAAATCATGACCGGCATCGAATACGACGACCTCAACTCCGGCAGCCAAGACGTCTACGAAGGCACCACCCTCTGGGCCGCCTTCCGCATGTATTTTTGAAGAATCAAGAGTCCAGAATCAAGAAGCAAGACATGCACGCTGCACGACAGTAAGCCGGCCGATTAAAAATCGGTCCTACTTTGCCTCAATTTCCGTCACCGCCCACTCTGCGTGCTCGGCAATCAATGGCTCGGCATCTTCTGCCGCACGTTTCAGCGCAGGCAAATCCTCCTCCGTGCCTACATTCCCCAAAGCCACACACACATTTCTCAAAAATCCTCGACGCTTGATCCGCTTAATCGGCGACTTGGCAAACAAGGCGCGGAACCCATCATCATCGAGCTCGAGAAAATCGCGAAGCTGATAGTCAAACACCGCCTGCCGTGCATGGAACTTCGTCTCCGAACTCATCTTCGCAAACCGGTTCCACGGACAAACATCCTGACAAATATCACAGCCGTAAATCAAATTTCCTATCTGCTTTCTAAACTCCACAGGAATAGACCCAGGATTCTCAATGGTGAGATAGGAAATACAACGGTGCGCATCCACCCGATGCGGCTCGGTAATAGCATCCGTAGGGCACGCCACCATACAGCGGGTGCATTTGCCACAATGATCACCAAAAACATCATCCGCCGGTAGATCCAGCGTCGTGATCAGCTCCGCCAGAAAAAACCACGTCCCCATGCCCTTGTGAATCTGGACACAGGATTTACCATTCCATCCCAGACCCGATGACGTTGCGAAATCCCGTTCTAACACTGGACCAGTATCGGTGTAAAACCGCTGCAAGCCACCCATCTCCACCATCGCCTCATTGAGGTCTTTCAACTTGGCCTCGATGATATCATGGTAGTCTTCATTCCACGCATACCGCGCAATCCGATAGTCCACCTCCGGATCCTCCCGACCTGGAAAATAGTTCAACGCCAAACTCACCACCGAACAAGCGCCATCCACCACCAAGCGAGGGTCCACCCGCCGATCAACTCCACGCTCCAGCCATTTCATCTCCACAGCGCACCCATCCGCAATCCACTGCCGGTATTCCTGAGCATGCTCAGCCACCTTGGCACGCGACACCCGACAGTCATCAAAGCCCAGCTCGCGGGCAATACGCTGAATATTCTGTTTTACTACTGAGCCATGCATTATGCTTTCGGGTCAAGCTTCACACGGACTCACTAATCGCATTCTCAATGAAAGAATTAATACTCGTTCCTTCTTGGCGAGCCTTAGCGGCAGCCTTTAAATGCAACTCTGGACTAATCCGCAATGAGAGCTTCCCTGACATGGGTTTTTGTGGATCAATTCCACGCTCTTCGCACACTTCGAGATACTCATTTACCGAGCCACAAAACGCCTCCTCTATCTCCTCGACACTGGAGCCTGAAAAATGAATGACATCTCGAATCCCGAAAACAGTTCCGTGAAAAGCGTGATCGTCCGGCTCAAACCAGACCGATGCTGTATATCCTTTATGAGTCATCATGGTTGTATGTTGTTGTTGATTAAAAATAGTTTAACGGCCACCACGGCACCTTTACTGGTGTCAGGGCTAGGGTGAGGACGATGAAAAATCTGTACCGAGTCATGGAAAATCACAGCAATTCTAGATCCTGACCGCTCTTCCACTTCTGCACCTAGGGCCAAGAGAAGAGATTCAATATCCCTCCATTTGATCGTGCCTAGTGTGGGACGGCGGAATATTTTCTCCAGAGTCACCCGGTGCTTTTTCTGCATGCCTGATACGGTATCATAAAATGATACCAGGTCAACGTATTTTATCGATCAAATCCTCCACCCGCTTTTCAGAAACTTTCACTTTCCTCGGAAACGTAGGAGCAAACTCCGCGACCCGCCATTCCATCAGCATCCAGCCACAGACCCAGAGGCTGCGGTTCTTGGGATCTTCTTTCCATGCAGGGAACCACCGATCCCACTGCCGCTGCACACGCTCACGTTTTTCATCGTCTTTATATAAAGGTAAACTCTTGAGTCGTTTGATCCGTTCTTCCATCGCGAGAAAATACCGCTCGTAGTGAACGAAGCGCTCATACCCAGCGCGCCAGGCAAAACCAGATCCTAACAGCCACTCCATCTCCTCCGATAAATCTTCAGCCACCACACACAAATGCCGATCTGCTCGGTTGTCTTCAATCCAGTCGGACACCCGACGGTAGCTCTCGATCATCGACTCATACCCCTTACTCACTTTCAGGGCACATTCAAAAAGTTCACCCTTTCCCCGAGCCGCAGCGGCATCGAATGCCTCCGACGTTCTCGGCATCACCTTTCCCATGGATCCCTCACAGGAAACACGCAGCAGATCCACCACCAGCTCGCCCGATCCAGAGTCCATCATTGGCAACATCATCTTACCCATCATTCCTAACGGAAACTTTCGGCGCACGTAATCCACCTGCCCTTCTTCCGCAATCTGAAATAATCGCACACATCCAGCCCGATGACTTTCATCCGCTTCAGAACGATCCAAATACGCGCGCATCCCCACGGTTTCGCCCTCATCCACCAAGGCGGGAAACACACCGTCCTCAGCCACCTCCGGGATATCGTCAAAGCTCCACTCTTCGCCCCCAGTCATCTCCCACTCTTCATTCACCTGAATCTCACGTCGCTCCCGCATCAGTCCACTAAGCCTCTGGCGAATTTCATTAGAATCCTCACTCAGCCCAAGCTCCTTTTCATCATCACTCCACACCCGTACCTTCGGGCGCAGGTCGTCAGG
Source organism: uncultured Verrucomicrobiales bacterium (assembly GCA_964398555.1). Taxonomy (GTDB): domain Bacteria; phylum Verrucomicrobiota; class Verrucomicrobiia; order Verrucomicrobiales; family Akkermansiaceae; genus Oceaniferula. The sequence goes on along the minus strand of CAYNNY010000004.1, from coordinate 35,629 downwards.
GAGTCGGTCAAGATCAAACATCTCGGCATCGATCCGATGCCCCGTGCGTTTGGCGAGAAACTCAGCCAGTTCAATAAGCAAATGGCGCACCGGTTCCCAGCCATCCCACTCCGCCACAAATGCCTGCGCCGCCTCGCGCCCCGGCGAACACCGCTGACGCTGGATTTTAGGTAGCGACCGAATCAACAAATACACCCGCTCCTCCAACAACCCGGGCACGCCCCAACTCGGTAAGTAATCGGGGAAATCAACGATATCCTCCACCCCAATCTCAAATACCACCCCATCCGCCCGCTCGCCGGGAGACTGTTGGTAGCTCACATCATAGCTTTTTTCAGCATGCCAAATCACATCCGGAAATGCCTCCAAATCATCAATCTCACCCCAGACACAATCCCGCATCGTGAGCATCAGCTGCTTTTCGTTATCACCCGTCGTGCGCCACTTTTGAAACGCCTTCGCGGTGCAGATATCCGCCGGAATCCGGTCGTGAAAAAAATCATACACCGCCTCGTCCGACCACAGTCCGCCCGACCGACGAAGTTTATGCTCAGCACTTTCAACCTCCTCTCGCATCTCCGCGAGCCGATGCAAAAACGTCCCCTTCGTCCGTAGCCCACCGCCTAAAATAGCCTCCCTCACAAAGACCTCATGCGCCTCAGCAGGGTTCACTCTTCCGTAAAAGATCCTGCGTCCATCCACCAAAGTCAGCCCACCACACAGCACTGTTTCCTTGCCGTAAACCGATCCCTGGTGCTCGTCCCATACCGGTGAGTGATAACGGCGACGGCATAAATGTGGCACCAGCTCCTCAACCCATTGCACATCAATCTTCGTCACCTTCCGCGCCCAGACACGAGTCGTTTCCACCAGCTCAAATCCTAACAACCACTCTGGTTTCTTTTTACCAAAAAGCCCCGATCCCGGAAAAATAGCAAACTCGCGACCGCCCGTGCTTTTGTAAGTCCTATTCTCTTTATCCCAAAATCCAAACTGCATCGGTATCCCCGCCATCAGAGATTTATGCATCTCATCCTCATCCCCCCACTCACTCCGCTCATGCGATAGCGGCTGCGTTCTCACCTTCAACGTGTCGCGCACCAGCCGCCCTAACTCAGAAACAATCTGATTCCACTCCAGCACCCTGCGAAAACTCAGGTAGTTTTGTTTACAAAATTTTCGCAGCTGATTGCGCTTGAACCTCCTCTTCTCACGGAACGCGCCCACAGCCGTCCAAATATGCAGCAGGGTGAGAAAATCAGAATCTTCATCGGTGAATTTTTTGTGCGCCGTATCGGCCTCGGCTTGTTTTTCCTGTGGCCGCTCGCGCACATCCATCACACTCATCCCTCCCACCATCACCAGCACAGCATCCAGCACTTTCCGCCTTGATGCCTCGATCAACATCCGACCCAACCGAGGGTCGAGCGGCAGTCGCGCCAACTTATAACCCAGATCGGTCAGCGGCCCTTCTTTCTCCATCGCACCCACCTCCTCCAGTGTCCGGTGCCCCTCACTGATCGCTTTCGCCGATGGCGGACTAAGAAAAGGAAACTCACGCACGTCGGGCAAACGTAACGATTTCATCCGCAAAATCACCCCCGCCAGAGAACTACGCCGAATCTCAGGATCGGTGTATTCCTCCGCCAGCTCCAGCACCTCCTCGCTGTAGAGTCGCACGCAGACACCTTCACTAATCCGACCACACCGTCCTCGCCGCTGACGCGCACTCGCCTGACTGATCTGCTCGATCTGGAGTCGTTGGATTTGCCGCACCGGATTCCACCGACTCACCCTAGCTAATCCGCTATCGATGACATACACAATCCCAGGAATCGTCACGCTGGTCTCGGCAACATTCGTCGCAAGCACCACCCGACGGTTCCCCCCCCCCACTTTAAAAACTCTCTCCTGCTCATCCAAACCGAGCCGAGCAAACAGCGGCAAAATATCGGTTCGTGGAAAATTACGCCCCTCCAAAGCCTCCGCACACTCACGGATCTCCCGTTCTCCGGGCAGAAAAATCAAAAGGTCGCCCTGCCCATCCATATCCGTCACCCACTCCACCGCCCGAGCAACGTGGCGAGAAAGATCCTCGCCATCGGTCTGCGGCGGCAAAAAATGATCCTCCACCGGAAATGTCCGCCCCTCCACATTCACCACCGGAGCCCCATTGAAATAATCAGAGAACTTTCCAGCATCAAGAGTCGCCGAGCTCACCACAATCCGTAGATCCTTCCGCCGCTTGATCAAATTTTTAAGATAACCGAGAATAAAATCAATGTTCAGACTCCGCTCGTGAGCCTCGTCGATGATCAAAGTATCGTATTGCGAAAGGTTCCGGTCCCGCTGCGTTTCAGCCAGCAGAATACCATCGGTCATAAACTTAATCACCGTCTCGTCCTGCACCTTTTCCACAAACCGCACCTGGTAACCTACCCGATTCCCCAGCTCCGTCCCCATTTCATCAGCCACTCGGCGCGCCACCGTCGCCGCCGCCAATCGCCTCGGCTGAGTGCAACCTACCCGCCCCGTCTTTCCCTCCTCACAAGCCAGCGCATACGCCATCTTCGGAAGCTGCGTCGTTTTACCACTCCCGGTCTCCCCCACCACAATCACCACCTGATGCTCACGCATCGCCTTCATAATCTCCTCACGGCGATTCGCCACGGGAAGGTCAGGGTAAATGATGTCAGGAACAGCTAGCAGCTTCGGCATTCGTCGAGAGTCAAGAGTCCAGCGACTAGAGTCAAGAGAGAGGTGGAGAAAAAACAGCTACTCAAGTGAACATTTCACCGTCGTTATAGACAAGCTTTAATCCATAGCATCGAACCTCGCAGTACTTTCTAATTTACCTCACCAGCCTTTAAGTTTCAGAGCTTATTATCTTTATTAGCTCGTCGAATCGCCTTCGTCGTCAGCTAAACCTAAGACATCTAGGGCAATACCTCGCATTTCATCATTTAAGTTTAACAGTATTTTCTCATCACGGGGGGTGGACTCACAGTAAGAAATAACCGTTTGGCATTCATGGAGGGTCGCAGAAATGATCTTATGACCTTTAACCTCTTCTCGCCAAAGCTTAAATGATTTTTTGATTTCAGGAAGACTGATTGAGTCATCCTGGCATGCTCCACAAACAGCACCAAATGCGGCAAAAGCCAGCGCGGCTTCACTTTCTGAATTTTCGGCGTATGAGATAAATTGCTGGATACCTTTTCGCTTAAACTTAGAGGCTACATTATCTTCAATCAAGTCTTTGAAATAGTAGACAAAAGTGCTGAGGAGTTGCTCACTTTCGGGTTGAGTGCTAATTTTTTCTAGCATCGTAAAATAATCTTCCACTGAGTCCATTCTCTTTAAAAGACCTTGACGTGCCATGGGGATATAATAGCTACGGAGTTCACTAGAGAGTTCTAAGTCATTTAATGACTTGATGAAAATCTCAGCAGCGGCGCTATAGTTTCCGAGCATTGTGTGACATGCAGCGACCCCTAAATATGCTATGGAGCTATATTCTTCAGACTCAGATGCGATAGCTTGAGTGTATGCCTTTTTACTTGATTTGTAATCTTGATTAGCAAAACAAAAGCAACCTCTAACTATTTGATTCAAATTCAATACATGGTTGAGATTCGTTTTATGTGAGTCGCCGCATTTTGACAGGAGGGTAGTTACTTGAGCTTCAAATTTTTCAGATGAGGTTATGACTATATCTCCTCCATCAGGCTTTAAGGGTTTGGTTGAGTTGGCTAATATCAAAACGACTTCAATCCCCGATAACAAAGTCTCATCCATCGTTGATGCACTGGCTAGTATTACTTTTACTTGTTCCTCAATATCCTTATATTGTGCAAAATCCTGAACATCCTTCAAATTTTTCAAGAACCCACCTTCCTCAAAGGTGTCAACAGCAGATTGGAGACATTTTATCGCTTCAGCAGTCCCCCCGTTATTGATTGCCAAGTGCTTCAGCAGAGTTTCTTTAGAACACCAAATCTTAAGAAACTCCACAATGAGTCTAATAGGTTCGCTTTGGTGGTTCTCTTTGACTTCGATGCACATTCGCATCAAAGGCTCGGACATTTGGTATAAACTCTCGCGCCCACTCTTGACACTTTTTACATATCCCCATGAGCGCAGGTCTCTCAGTTGACTCGATAAGGTTTGCTCTGTGATAAATAGCCTCCGTGCCATTGTTTTCACGGTCAGCGGGTGATTTGCGGAACTTAGAAAACCAATGATTTTCCGTTGCTGTGCGGATAGCCATCGTAGCCTCTCTTGATAATATGGGGTTAATTCATTGAGCATCTTCATAAATAACTCAATAAGTTCGTCCAAACTCTCCTTCGTTACGAACTGGGCAAGGACGATAATCACACGATGGTTTCCTCCTGTAAGTAAATGCAACGCTCTTACGCGAGATTTTCCAGCCTCTTGATTAAGAAAGTTCAGTAAAATTTCATCTTCGTAAAAAACCGCAATTTTCTTCAGCAAATCGACGGATTGATCAAGACTGAGTGCTACGAGGTTTTCCACTTGGAATGTGCCGTGAAATGGTGCCTTGCGTTTTTTTACAGCATCGGTTAGCTTTTGCGCTGTAGCGAGTGTGGCACACTGGCGCGTCTCCTGCATAAATGCGCGCCACTTCATTTGCCCCTTTGTTTTTAGCCCTTTGAGTAACTCATCCAGATTTTCTACAATCACAATGAGCACTCTGCTCCCCAGTTTTTCCAAGAGAAGGTGTTTCATAAATTCCTCAGCGTGTTCGGAATCGTAGTCATAAACAGGCTCCAAGGCCTCTTTAGTAAATTCAGACGGGTATTGGGATTCTAAAGCCCGATAAATACGCACCAATAAATCAAGAAAGGAGGGGCTCATTTCATCCTCGTTTAACCAAGCCATGCGGCCTTTTTCCTGGAGGTCTTTCATGGCATTTAAGCGATGATAAACAAGGCTCACCAAGTGCGTTTTTCCAGAACCTCTCGGCCCAACAAAAAGCAAGTGATGCTTACCTCCGGTTAGGATGCTTTCCCTCATTCGCTCTACGGCATCAGCTACGATGGATTCGCGCTGCACAAAAATGGCCTCAAGATCCGCGTGACTATTTTGGCTTGGTGTATAATGCCAAAGCAGCTTGCGTCCAGCGATGCGCTCCATGTCTTCTTGAGCGCGTTCTTTGGCTGTTTTTTTACGATTATTTTTATTCATCTTCTTGTAATAAGTTAGGGATTAAAGGTCACGATGGAGCACCCACCAGCGCTGAATGAGGGGGAAGAGGAAGGCGTGCTTTCTGTCTTTACAGCGTTTTAAATAATGGTCGCTTCGCAAGAGCTTAAGTGTGCCACGTAATTTTTCTTTGAGGGCTTTACGTGATCCGAATTTTCCGCGCGTGCTTACTCCGCTAGCGATTTCATCAAGAGACAAAGGATCTACGGACTCGGCTAGAGTATCGAGGATTGCGATGCATAGAGATTCGTCATCGCCGTAGTAGTCTTGTAGTCGTTCATGGTAGTGGTCTAAATCCCATTCGTCCCCTCCGTCTATTAACTTCTCCACTAGGACAAGCTCTACATCTTCCTTAGAAATTTGGCGCGCCAGCATTTTCAAAGCCTTGACAATGCAGTGGATATAATGGCCAAAACAATCTGAATTTTGGACGATCACTTTTGCTATTTCACGATAATCTTCCCCGGCAAGGTTTTCACCTTTCAGTAGACTTTCAGCTACGTTTAAAGCGTCAGGCTCGGCAAGAACATCGACTCTTATTTGATACATGTCATTCGTTGTCGATGAATTGCCATACCCATCCTTCTTAAGTAAGGCAAAGATATGATGGAGACCAATCGAGCCCGTGAAAATCATTCTTAAGATTTTACCGTGATCCTGCCTCAGTGCACGCAGGATATCAAAAATAGCCATAGCGGTTTCTGCGCCCTCGGATTTTCTGATATTGTCGATCATGTATGGAATTTCATCCCACATGAAAACCAGCCGCTCATCTTCTACACAGGCACTGACCAAGTCCTCAATGGATTTTTCTAAGAGTTCTTTCCATGCGTTTTCTTTCCCCTTGGGAAGTTCAATAACGCCTAGTTTTGTTCCCGCAGCCCTGTTGAAAAACTCTGAGCAACGTCTCATCGTCTTATTTTTTGCACTCAAAAAATGATCTACGTCTGAGTAAACTTGTTTGGAAAAATCCATCGCAGAGTGGCATTTTTCAACGTCTCGCCTCACTACACGCCAGCCCTTGCGTGGGCGTTCTTCCATGACCTGCATAACTGTTGTTTTTCCTATGCGGCGTTCAGCCACAAGAACCACGCTCTGCAGTTCCAATGTGTCCCAGATGACCTCAATGAGAGGATCTCTTCCGATTACATCTTCTATATCCAGTTGTCCTCCAGGGTTCGCTTTCATGATATTTAAAATACGCCATAAATAACGCACGTCAATAATAACTTACGTCACTTTTAACTTATACTTAGAATCAAGCTTCAAGACGAAGAATTTGGGGATAAAGATCCATAAATAAAGCAAAGATTGGGAAACGGCGCAGAAAATAAAATGTTCATGTGAACACTTTTTTACTTGCGCGATTAAAAAACGACGTGCATATTACTAACGTAACTAACCAATATATCAAAATGAATACCACAACAACCCCACCCCAAGCAAGCACAGCAGCCACCGATAACACAAGCGTCCAAACGCCCCAAACAAACAACAAACCCTCCCCCATCAAGCCAGCCTTCGATCCTCAATACGCCATCTACAAACCGAACAACCGAGGCACAGGTGGCGTGGTCCGCCTAGGACTCAGCCAGGCAAAATCCTGCGTTTTTCTCGAAGCCGCCAACCAGTCCGGAGAACGGCAATTCGACTGGGAAAGCAAAATCATCATGAAATGGGGACTCCCAGACCTCGGCTCCGTCCTCGCACTCCTCCAAGGTCGCTCCACCGAAGCCAAACTCTTCCACCGCACCGAAAAGGCCGACACCTCCATGCTCTTCAACCGACAAACTGAACAGGACCGAGCCCCCTATCTGCTATCCATCACCCGCAAATTAACCGCCGACGGATCAGCGCAAAAAACCACCATCCCCGTCACCCACTCCGAAGCCGCCATCCTCCAAACCATCCTCACCTCCGCCATCACCCGCATCCTCGAGTGGTAGCCCGAAATCCCCGTTGGGGAACACGAAAAATCAACAAATAGAAGACCAGCTCTCTTTCTGTTATCCTGCCTACCAGCCGCACAAAGAAAAACGCCGATCCGGACTCACCAGACCGACGTAAGAAAAACTTTCTTAAATCCAAGTTTCTTATTAATGCAAATCTATGCGATCCGCGCACTCTAAGAAACCAATCCAGCTAGTGGGGCCGCTATGACATTCTTTTGCGCGGCAGCGGCTGCAGCATGAGGAACCATGGCTACCACATCCTCAGACGGTGTGCCGATCCCCTTGATGTCAAAGTTATCGACCAGCACCTGCGCCACATTCCGAGAAAGAAACGCTGGTAGCGTTGGCCCAAGGCGGATTCCCTTCACACCGAGATGAAGAAGTGCCAATAGCACCGTCACTGCCTTTTGCTCATACCAAGCGATGTCGTAGGCAATCGGTAAATCATTGATATCCTCCAAGCCAAACACCTCCTTAAGCTTAAGAGCGATGAGCGCCAGAGAATAGGAATCATTACATTGTCCGGCATCCAAAATACGGGGAATACCTCCAATATCACCCAACTCCAGTTTGTTGTAGCGGTATTTCGCACACCCAGCGGTCAGGATAACCGTATCCTTCGGGAGCTGCTTTGCCACTTCTGTGTAATATCCACGAATCTTCTGGCGGCCGTCGCAACCAGCCATGACCACAAATTTCTTAATGGCGCCAGACTTAACAGCATCCACCACCTTGTCAGCCAAATCAAACACCTGCTGGTGCGCGAAACCGCCAATGATTTTTCCAGTTTCAATTTCCTTGGGTGGGCCACAAGTTTTCGCCTGCTCAATCAGAGCTGAAAAATCCTTCTGACCATTTCCGTCACCTTCGATATTGGTCACTCCTGGGAAACGAACCATCCCTGTGGTGAAAATACGATCTTTATACGAACCCTTCGGCTTTACGATGCAGTTAGTGGTCATCAAAATCACACCATTGAAATTTTCAAAATCACTATTCTGATTCCACCAAGCATCTCCGTAGTTGCCAATGAAATGATCATATCCTTTAAACTTAGGATAGTAGTGAGCTGGCAGCATCTCGCCATGAGTATAAACATCCACACCCGTTCCCTCAGTCTGCTCAAGAAGCATTTCCATATCCTTGAGGTCATGACCTGAAATCAAGATTCCCGGCTTGTTGGAAACTCCAATGTTTACCTCGGTCGCCACAGGTGATCCGTAAGTTTTTGTATTAGCTTCATCGAGAAGCGCCATCACATCTACGGAAGTTTTTCCCGTTTTCATAACGAGATCAATCAGCGCAGCCACCTCAAGATCCTTGGTAGTAGCGGCCAGTAACTTAGCAACATCCAGGTAGATACCATTTTGCTCATAGCCAAGCACCTTCGCATGCTCACCATAAGCACCCACTCCACGGAGACCATAAACAATCAACTGACGGAGCGATGCGATATCTTCGTTATCACTGTCTCCCACGGTTACTTCTTCCGCTTTCGCAAGGAGGTCATCCAAGCTTTCGGGCGACCAATGAACAGACTCGTGCATACCTTCACCTGAAATTTCATATTTCGCCTTAAGCACATCACGCAACTTCAAAGAGCTTTCGATACGCTCAATCAAATCAGGATCATCAAAAGTGACATTCGTGACACAGGTAAACATATCTTCAAAAATCCGAAGTCCCGTTACAGAATCGATTTCACCGACAGAATCACAGATACAAGCAATTCCCTTGGAAACAAACGTGAGCAAATCCTCAAGATCGGCTGTAGATTTTTTCTTGCCGCAGACGCCACTAGATGTGCACGCCGTATTATTCAGAGCCTCTTGGCATTGGTTACAAAACATTGACATAATATGAGTTTAAATTGAGATGAAGCACTGGTCATATCATCAAACCCATCGGGGTCTCTCGCCAGTGCGCGGCATGCTATAATCCCACATCTCCGATTGCACAAGACATATTATAGAAAAAAAATTCTTTATTTATTCTGACTGCCCAGTAAGGTCGTTTCGTAGGGGTAACCTTGGACAATTAAAAAATTAGACATCGCGAATCCATAGGTTTCCAGATAGCCTACGCCCATGGCAAACATTGGTGAACGGGCCGAACTGGCAATCATGCGCGACTCCTCTCCGGGTCTATTTCTAGATTCAGAAAGCGATCTGGGCGAAATCCTGCTACCTGGACGCGAGATCCCGACGTCGGCCAAAAATTGGAAAGTTGGCGATACCGTTAATGTCTTCCTCTACCGAGACTCCGAAGACCGCCCCGTCGCCACCGCCCAGTATCCGATGGTGATGCCCGGTGAATTTGCCTATCTCGAATGTGTATCCACCACCGGATTTGGTGCCTTTCTCGACTGGGGACTGCCCAAAGACCTCTTCATCCCCCTGCGCGAACAAAGCAACCGACTCGAAGTCGGCAAGTCCTACGTCGTTTACGTCTATGTGGATCTGGAAAGCGACCGCATCGTTGCCAGCAGTAGGATCAACCGCCAGCTCAGCAATGACTACCCACGCTACCTGATCGGACAAGAAGTCGATCTCATCCTCTACGGAAAAACCGATCTAGGCTACAAAGCCATCATCGATGGCGAGCACACTGGAGTTCTGTTTGAAAATGAAGTTTTCCGCCGACTCCGCGCCGGTGAAAAAACCAAAGGCTACATCAAACAAGTCCGCGACGACGGGAAAATCGACCTCACGCTCGACCCTCCAGGCCGCAAACGAATCGACAGCCTCGAAGAACGTATCGAAGCCGAGCTCGAACGCCGAGGCGGCCACTGGGAGCTCTGTGACAAATCCTCCCCCGAAGCCATCAAATCCGCTCTCGGCGTCAGTAAAAAAGCCTTCAAACAAGCCACCGGAGCCCTTTTCAGAAAACGGAAAATCACCATCAGCAAAGATGGCATCCGCAAGGTCGAAGAACAGTAGGATAGGCCTCCCGGCCTGTCGTCTGACTATCGCTGATCAACCCAGCCCGCAGCTTACAGGGCAATGATTTGTGAGCATTTGCGGTTAAATAATCACCTCATCCTCTCATTAAAAACATCATCCTCGCACTGGCCTCAAGCCTCCTCACCACAGCCGCCCTATCCGCAGCTCAAAACCCCAACATCATTCACATCCTTACATCCCCCCAGCTTGCCGCTTGCTATTTGCTTGAAAAATGCGCATGGAAGCCGCGTCATGAAATCTGAGAACATCCAAAAATACCGTGCATTCCCAACGGTGGACTTGCCCGACCGCCAATGGCCGAGTCGCTCCATCACCCAAGCCCCCATCTGGTGCTCGGTGGATCTACGTGATGGCAACCAAGCTCTGCCACAACCGATGTCGATCGAGGAGAAACTCGAATTTTTTAAATGCCTGTGCGAAGTGGGCTTTAAGCAAATTGAAATTGGCTTCCCCTCGGCGGCCGATACCGAGTTTAATTTCTGTCGTCGACTGATCGAGGACGACCTGATCCCTGACGATGTCACCATCCAGCTTCTCGTCCAGACCCGCGAGCACCTGATCCGCCGTTCATTCGAAGCTATCCAAGGAGCGAAACGTGCCATTGTGCATATTTACAACTCCACCTCCCCGCTGCAGCGCCGTATCACCTTTGGCAATGCCTCCCGCGAGGACATCAAGCAGCTCGCCATCGATGGCGCACAGCTCGTTAAAGACCTCGCCCCGACCATCCCCAGCACCAAGATCATTCTCCAGTATTCCCCGGAATCATTCTCTGATACCGAGCTCGATTTTGCGCTCGAATGCTGCAATGCCGTCATCGATATCTGGCAGCCTACACCAGAAAAGAAGATGATCATCAACCTGCCCGATACCGTGCAGTGGACCACGCCTAACGTGCACGCCGACATGATCGAGTGGATGAGCCGCCACCTCAACCGCCGCGACTCAGTTAATATCTCCCTGCACACTCACAACGACCGGGGAACGGGCACCGCAGCCACCGAAATGGGACTCATGGCCGGAGCCGACCGCGTGGAAGGCACCCTCTTTGGCAACGGCGAGCGCACCGGCAATCTGGATATTGTTAACGCCGCGCTGAATATGAACAGCCATGGTATTGAGACAGGTCTGGATTTTTCCGATCTGCCCTCACTCATTGCCGTTTACGAACGCGTCACCCGCATGACCGTCAGTGAGCGTCACCCCTACGCCGGTCATCTCGTCTTCACCGCCTTCTCCGGTAGCCATCAGGATGCGATCAAAAAAGGCTTCGATCTTCGTCGTGAAGAATTAAAGGCCAATCCAAACGTGCCTTGGGGCGTGCCCTACCTCACCATCGATCCATCTGACACAGGTCGCAGCTACGAAGCCATCATCCGCATCAACAGCCAGAGCGGCAAAGGCGGCATCGCCTACATCCTCGACCGCGAACATGGATTTGATTTACCCAAAACCATGCACCCGCAAGTGGGAAAACAGATCTATGCCTTGGCCGATGAACTTGGCAAAGAGCTCTCGATCCAGGAAATCCGCGATGCATTTTTCAAACACTTTGTCAATATCCAGACCCCGCTCTGCCTGCTCGACTACGGGCTCGACCACCACGCCGCTGGTGAGCCCGGCGAAGTGGCATGTCATGCGAATATTTCAATCGACGGCAAAGAGCAAAAGATCGACGGCTTGGGTAATGGCCCTATCAATGCCTTTGTGCATGCCATGGAGCAAGCTGGGTTAAAAAACTTCACCCTCACCGACTACAGATCCCACGCCGTGAGCGTAGGCTCGGATGCCGATTCTGCCGCCTACATTCAGCTCCGCTCAGATGACGACGGATCCTTGATCTGGGGCTGCGGTGTTGACCCCTCCATTGAGATGGCAGGTCTGAGAGCACTGGTCAGCGCCGCGAACGCGCTTCCGCGACCCTCAACCTCACTCTAAAATCAACACCCCATGTTTAGATTCAACCTTTTTGGTATCCCGATCACTGTCGAGCCCTGGTTCTGGCTAACGATGGCCTTTATTGGCAACGGCATGTCTGCTAACTCGACTCAGGATTTTTTAAACCTCGCCCTCTTTATCATGGCTGGATTTATCTCGATCCTGATCCACGAAATGGGTCATGCTTTGACGATCCGGAAATTTGGCCTGCCCACCCAAGTGACCCTATCCGCCTTTGGCGGCTACGCCACACATCCGACCGGAGTGCTCTCACGCAAAAAGTCCTTCCTCGTCACGGCAGCAGGTCCCGCGCTTCAAATTTCATTTGGCGTGATTGTCTGGGCTCTGGCCAAGAACATGACCTACCCCAGCCTTCAGATCGATCATTTCGTTTACTGGCTATGGAAGGTCAGTCTCATCTGGGCGATCTTCAACTGCCTGCCCATCTTTCCCCTCGATGGAGGTCAGATGTTAGCTTCGATCCTAGGCCCCCGCCGGGCAAAAGGCCTGCACATCACCGGGATCACTTGCGCGGTGATCATCGGCCTCATCGGCTTCAAATTCGGCCAGCCAGTCATCGCCATGTTTATGGGACTCTTCGCCTGGCAGAACTACCAAATGCTCCAGCAAACTCGCTAGATGACCGCCTAATGAGGCATCATCATGAGCAGAGGAATGTAGACAGCTAGGAAAAGCCCTGTCCCACCCCAGAACACGATGATACTTTTCCGTGCCCATGGAGCATTGGAATTCCTCATGCCATCGGCCAGCATGACCATGATATGGAGCACAAAACCTAGCACCAGATAGATCGGAAGTAGAGCTCTCTCCCAAAGCATCTCTGAAACAAAGGGCGGCAACGATAGAATGAACAGGCAAAGAATAATGCCGTTGCAAATCCAAGAGACGCCATAAGCCATGATCCCGAGGACTCGCCCAGCCCTGTCGTGGTCCTGGACAATGTATTGGCCTTTCACCCGGATGCTGCCGGAGAGGTCGTCTCGATGTTCGGATTTCTGGGCACCTGGCAAACTCCGCAATCCTTTTTCCGGATTGGTTCTGCTAAAGCCGCGCTTGAGGGTATTTAGATTCATAGGACTCCTTTCGTTAAAAGAGAAATTACTCAAATTTGGCGAAAGTAGCCATTACAATCGACCTCGCAGATTGGAGTCACGCCATTCGCCCGCAGACGGATCAATCTAGGAATTTCAACCGCGAATTTACGCTATCGACCTATCGCCCAGGCCCGCCGAAAAATTGTTCGCTTGGATTTTTTTCGGGCTGAGCTAAAGTCATCGGCATGGACCAAGTTTTCTATGTTTTATCGCAGCCCTTTACCTGGGGGTTGGTTGTGGGATTGTTTATGATGGTGATGACCTGGCGCTTGATGCACAAGGATGTTTCTATGCTCCGCTCGGATAACAAACGCCTGCTCGAGGAAAGCCGCGAATTGCAAAGCCACCTGAGCACTCAGCTGAAAATCAATGCCTCTGGCAATGCCCAACTTGAAAAACAGCTCGAAGAACTCAAGGAGCAGAATGAAACGTTGCGGATGAATTTGAATACCGCCCAGCAAAAGCCGGGCCGCGCTGAACGCCGACAGCTTGAAGTTCTAGAAACAGCAGCCAGCACCATGCGTGAGCAAGCACCCGGATTTGCCCCAGCCTGGGAAAAGGCCCTGCGCGATGCCGAAGCCGGCCAAAAAGAAGCCGAAGGCGGATTCAAAAAATTAATACGCAAAGTGATGCCCAGCCGAAAGACATCCCCCGTCATCTCCATGGATGAGAGCGCCATTCAAGACATCGAAAAAAATCTGGAGAATGATCCTAATAACGCTTAGGAAGTGCCTTTCTTTGCCAAATCCATTGGCTTCTTACTCTTGATTCTTTCCCGTCCCCGTGCTTTTCTCTCCGTCGTCTGCACGGCGGAGGTCTAAACCGCTGCCCCGCACTTATCTCAACCCAATCAATCACTATGAAAATTGTCGTCGCATACTCAGGAGGTCTGGATACCTCAGTTCTTCTTCTTTGGCTCAAAGAGAAATACAACGCAGAAATTATCGCCTACTGCGCAGATGTCGGTCAGGGCAATGAGCTGGATGGCCTGGAGGCCAAAGCGCTCAGCACCGGTGCCAGCAAGTGCTACATCGGCGACCTCAAAGAGGACTTCGCCGCTAATTATATTTACCCGATGTTCCAAGCCAACGCCCTCTATGAAGGCCGTTATCTGCTAGGAACCTCCATTGCCCGTCCCTGTATCTCCAAAGGAATGGTGGATGTCGCCATCGCAGAAGGTGCGGATGCCATCGCCCATGGTGCCACAGGAAAAGGAAACGATCAAGTGCGCTTCGAGCTATCCGTCGCCGCTCTCGCCCCCGATATCAAAATGATCGCCCCATGGCGCGATGCCGAGTTCCGCGCCCAGTTCCCTGGTCGTGCCGAGATGATCGCCTACGCTGAAGCCCACGGCATTCCCTGCGCCGTATCCGCTAAAAAGCCCTACAGCACCGACCGCAACCTCCTTCACATCTCCTTTGAAGCCGGCGCGCTCGAAGACACCTGGTATGACGCCAGCGGTGAGCGCGATCGCGATATGTATGTGCTTTCCGTTTCTCCAGAAGAAGCGCCAGACACCCCGGAATATGTTGAATTTCTCTTTGAAAAAGGCGACATCGTCGGTTTGAAATACGATGACCTAGATGCCATTATCACTGACCTTGGCGACTTCAAAGTAGAAGGCGAAAAAGACGGCTACACCCTACTCAGCCCTTACGGCGTCATGCGTGTGCTTAACTTCCTCGGCGGCAAACACGGCATCGGCCGGGTGGATATCGTCGAGAACCGCTTTGTCGGGATGAAGTCACGTGGAATCTACGAAACTCCCGGAGGAACCATCATCTTGGCCGCCCATCGCGACATGGAAACCTTAACCATGGATCGTGAAGCCCAGTATGTGCGCGATGACATCATCGTCAAGTATGCGCAGTTGATTTACAACGGATTCTGGTTTGCTCCTGAGCGTGAGGCGATTCAAGCGCTCGTGACTTCCACCCAACGGACGGTCAGCGGTGAAGTCCGACTGAAGCTCTACAAAGGCAACTGCATTCAAGCAGGTCGCCGCTCCCCACTCTCACTCTACAGCGAAGATGTCGCTACCATGGAAGGAGGAGCCGAAGAAGCCTACAACCAAGATGACGCCTCTGGATTCATCGCTCTGAATGCCCTGCGCCTCAAGGCCAGTGCGCGCCAGGGATCTGAAGCTTAAATCTCATCCTACTCCATGGACGAAGCCGTTATTTATACCATCCTTGGTGAAGCTGGATTCACCAAGATGGTTGCCGCTTTTTACAAGCGCATCAAAACCGATGATTTGATCAAGCCTATGTATCCTGAAGAGGATATGGCGGGGTCAGAAGAGCGCTTGCGCGATTTTCTCTTGTTCCGATTCGGTGGCGATCCACGCTACCAAGCCAAACGCGGCCATCCGAGGCTACGGATGCGCCACGCGCCCTTCCCCATCGGTGAAGCCGAGGTGGAACGCTGGCTCAAGCTCATGAACGAGGCTATGGTCGAAACCAAGGTGCCCGAGTCCATTCAGATCGAGCTACGCACGTTCTTCACCATGGTGGCCAACAACATGAAAAACCAGTAAACCCGCTCGCTAAACACATGTTTGATCACTAGAAAAAGTGGCGCGGAATCACTTCCCGTGCTATTAATCTCGCCATGGACAAACAGATTTTCTTTGTTATCGGGTTTATCGCCCTCTATTTTGCACTGCAGCTGTGGATTCTCCCTGCCTTGGGAGTGCCCACATGAATGTCGAGTAAACGTTCCCAGTCTGGGAACCAGGAGTCCAGCCAAACGGATAAAGATAGCAAAAAGAACTCAACGGCCCCCACCTGAGGCACCACGGGATGTCCTCCGGGTGAGGACAAATAAATCAGCCTATTTTCAGCCTATTGGCCCAAAAATTCCATCACCTGTTTCAGGGATGGAATTTTTAGTTTGCCGGAGGGGTCTTCGACGACAAATACGACGCGTGACGTGGTATTGTGTGCCACGATATTAGCGAGATAGCGTCCCGGCTTAAGTCTCTTTTTATCCATCGTTGCCGAGAGTTTCACCTGATTCGTTTTCTGAGCAAAAATATTGGAGGGCTGTTGGCCAGGTGCCATCACCTCCCCATTTTCTTTACAGGCAAAGGCATTGATGATGAGCAGATGGTGAGGGGTGTAGAGACAAAGGTGCCGCAGGCAAGCCTGCGGCACGTGGGTTAAATTTGCATTAGTCTTACGGCTCAATAATGGCGTAATCTCCATCCTTGCGGCGGTAGAGGATCTGAGTGACGTTCCGGCGCTCGTTGTTATAAACCACAAATGGCTTTTCTGAGAGCTCCAGCTCCAAGATGGCATCCTCTTTGAGCATCGTCTTCAGACGATAACTTTCGCGGTGAATAATCATAGGCTCCGGATCATGGGTGAGCTCTTCGGCATGATCTAAATCATCGAGAAAATCGGAGGAAAATACTTTTTCGTCCAAATGTTTAATTGTATCCTGACGTCTGTTCGGGCGCTGCTTTCTGAGCAGGCGGGTTTTATGCTTGCGCATGCGGCGAGCAATCTTCGAAATTGTATCATCGATCGAGGCATACATATCTTTGCTCTCACTTGAGGCCTCGATGGTAATGTGGTTGGCACAAAAGAGAATAATTTCCACAATGTGGCGGTTTTTCTGCACATCGAGGATGGCCTTGGCCTCGATAATTTTCGGGTAATCAAGGTGCAGTCCTTGAATTTTTTTGGTCGCATAGTCACGGAGTGAATCGGTGACTTTTTCGTGACGAACAGTCACGGTGATGGGTGTGTTTGCATTTACTGTTTGCATCTATTTTTTCCTTTCTTGTTTAGGTTTGTTGTTCATTTTATTTCGTTCCGTTCAGAGTGGGAGAAGGTAAGGTAGAGATCATGAAAAACTCATAACTTGTTTCTACGATTAACAATCTAGGGCAGAGGGGAAGTTTTTAAAGCACAAAGTCCTCTCCAAGGTAATATTTTCTGGCAATGGGGTCATTGGCGATGTCTTTGGCCTCTCCTTCGAGGATCAGTTTACCCTCGTGAAGCAAGTAGGCATGATCGACAATGTGCAGGGTTTCGCGCACATTGTGGTCGGTAATGAGGATGGAAAGCCCGTCGTTATCACGTAAATCACGGACAATATTCTGGATATCACCCACGGCGATAGGGTCAACGCCGCTGAATGGCTCATCAAGCATCAGAAGGGTAGGATCGGTGCAAAGGGAGCGGGCAATGGTGAGCCGCCTCTTTTCCCCACCCGAGAGCGCAAGCGCCTCTGACTTTCTGATATGGGTGATGCTGAAGCGCTCAAGCAGCTCGTCGGCACGTATTTTTCGCTGCTTGCGACTCATCCCTTTTTTTGTTTCGAGCACGGCGAGAAGGTTTTGCTCCACGCTCAGGTGACGAAAAATAGATTCTTCCTGTGGCAGGTAGCCCATCCCCAGCCGCGCCCGCTTATGCATCGGCATCGTAGAGATATCTCGCCCACCAAAGCGCACCACACCAGCGTCCGGAGGAATGAGTCCGGCGATCATGTAGAAGCTGGTCGTTTTACCCGCTCCGTTAGGACCTAAAAGACCCACAATTTCGCCCTCGCGCACACTGAGGTTCACTTTATTAACGACGGTTCTGCCGCCATAACTTTTCATAAGTCCATGCGCTTCTAGCAGACATGGGGCAACACGCCGTGACTCAGTGCCAACGTGAATGCAGTCCTTGTTTTTCGTAGGTATGGCTTGGGGCATGATATCGTGAAATGAGTTGGGCCTGGATGGTTAATGGGAATAGTGCAGACTAACTAATCGTTAAGGGTTTGGTGTTTGGGGTTTAGACGATTGGGTTTTTGTTTTGCTTGTATCGATTTGCATTTCCCATTTGCCCGTGGTAACCAGCTTGCCATTTTTCAACATCCGAATGTATTGGCCGGCAGCCATCGATGCTAGGTATTGGTTAGGGCCATATTGAATGCGCGGCAATCCGCCACGGAGAATCATCTCACCCGTTTTGGCATCGTAGCTAGCGGTTTCCGCCGTGGCGATAAAGGTTTTGCCGTTTTCATCTTTGCTTTTCACTCGCACTTTACCGATGGCGACAATCCGTTTGAGATCACCAAATGATTTCGCCAGTGAGTCTTCTTTGTTTTCTTCGGGCTTGGGAGCTGGGGCCTCTTTCTGGTCTTCAGGCTTGGCAGCCGCAGGCTCGCCACCGGCAGGTGCTGTGGGTTTTTGATCGAGAAAGACCTTGAGCTCCTGACTACAGCTCAACTCAAACCGAGCCTCGGTGAGCCGAACATTTTTGAGATACGCTAAAACTCCAGTGTCCGTGTCAAAGTAGAGCCCTCCATCACATTCCACTTTGAGTAACTGGGGAGGTTCGGGGGGGGCTTCTTTTGTTGTCGCATCCTTTTTTGAAGCTGGCTCGTTTGAAGCCGGAACCGGTTTCTGCGGCCCTTGATCCACTTGAGGCGTTCCCGTAGCTTGCACAAGCTGCGCCTCTTGACCAATCCCCTGAAGAAAAGACCCCATGGTGGCATCCGCTGAGCGAATCAGTTGTTGTTCCTCTTCCAGTATTTGGGCCGTCTCCTGCTGTTTACGATGAATGACATCTGTGCTTGGCTGCACTAACTGATCGAGTTCAGTGAGTTGTGTCTCGGTGAGTCGTGCCGGAGGCTCTGCCATCACGCTGGTGCTCAGAGTGGTGGCGAGGGTGGTGATCAGGGCGCCCTTACGAGCTACAGTGCGGACCATGGATGGGGAGGAATGAGTGGGGTTCAGCTGCATGGCAGAGGAGGTTGGTGGTGGATTAAGAATAAATTCTGTGGTGGCGGGGCCGATAAGAAACCCTCGCTTGCTGTTCCAGTGAAAGATCAGGCCTTTGCCGGAGGCTTTAAAGCTGTCGCCACGCACGGTGACTGCCTCGCTGGCGTACAATGTGGAATTTTTCTGGTCATAGATGGCGTGGCGCATCTCGGCATGAGCTTGCACCTTAGCGCCTTTTTCGTAGAGCTCAATGGTGACATTTTCCCCATCGATTTTATGGCTATCCACGACGGTTAGCTTATCCGCTGTGAGTAGGGAACTCGGATTAAAATCCTTATCGTAACGTGGCAGCCGCACTCGTTGAAGAATGCTGCCTTCTGGGAGGATATCCAGCGAAGGGAAAGCGGATTTGGTTTCACTTTCATCCTGGGGCGGGGCCTCTTCTTTGGCTAAAACACCCGGACTCGATGCAAGCAGACTCACCCCTGCCGCCATGGTCATGAACCGCAACGGCTTACAAAATGGAGGAGATCTGAACAAGGGGAAAGTTGGGATTTGGATTGAAAATGGGAATGTAAAATCAGAAAGTCTTAAACGCTACCATGTGCCGCTTGATGCACCGCAAGCAAACGAACAAGTGTGGCTTCGATTTCATCCAGAGGGATTTGATTGGGCCCATCTGAGAAGGCTTTTGCCGGGTTGATGTGCGTTTCCATGAATACGCCATCCACTCCCGTAGCCACTGCCGCACGGGCGAGAACGGGGGCAAGCTCGCCATCTCCGCCCGTGGTGCCGCCAAGCCCTCCGGGACGCTGCACAGCATGGGTGGCATCGAAAATCACCTTCAGCCCCATATCGCGCATCCAGTAGAGCGAGCGCATGTCAGCCACCAAGTTATTGTAGCCAAACGAAGAGCCACGCTCCGTGATGTAAAAATCTTCACAGCCGAAATGGTTCAGCTTAGTGGCGATGTTACCCACGTCCCATGGGGCGAGAAACTGCCCCTTTTTGACGTTGAGCGGTCGGCCTGTTTTAGCACAAGCTTCCAAGAGATCGGTCTGCCGACACAGAAAAGCAGGGACCTGAAGGAAATCGACGGTTTCAGCGGCGATTTCAGCTTCACTGGCTGTGTGAACGTCAGTGGTGACAGGGATACCCAGCTCTTTTCCAATTTCGCCGAGAATCCGGCATCCCTCGACGACACCCGGGCCGCGGAAGGAATCGACGGATGTCCTGTTCGCTTTATCGTAAGACGCTTTGAAAATAAATTGGATACCTGTGCGGTCGGCGATCTCCTTGAGAGAACGGGCCATTTGCCATGCAAAATCCTCCGTTTCAAGGGCGCAGGGGCCGAGGATAAAGAAAGGGGCGGCGGGGTCGATTTTAAGATTACCTATTTGACTCATAATTAGCAGAGATTGCTACCCAAGTTAGGCACGGATGCAGGATATGGCACGTAAAAATTCCGTTTAATTGGAATTATTATTTGGGGGTTCAAGCCAACAAGCCGAATTCCAATGGGGTGCCAGAGCTCTCACCTACGCCTTCTCCAAAAGAATTGCGCTAAGCCCCATTTCAAACCCAGGCGCGAGGCTGACAGAGGATGCCAATACCCGAACCGAATAATATCCCGGGCTTGGATCGGGAATCAGCAACGGAATAGCCACCAACCCTGGAAGCTCTTGCGGAACGGTATATCTGGCCACCTGGTTTTCTTGCTCCTTTTGAGATGAGCGAACTTCAATGGAAAAATCACATCGGACCTGAATCATGTAAAAGGTCACCAAGAGATCACCCTTGTGTGTTTCAGGGATTCGCAGAACAACCTCCCATCCCTCCCCTTCTTTCGCTGACCCTCGATTTGAGCTCGTCAGCCCCCGTTGCGGCTGCACCTCAGACCCCCCCGCCCTATAAGTAATCGTCTTTTTTTCCTCAACAAATTCAGTAAATTTACCAAGTGCGAGAATATTGCGGATATACGACCCCCCTTTCATCAGCAACCTCTCCGAAGAGGCCGGGGCGCCTGTGACCACGGTCCAGTCAACCGTTTTCGCACCATCCAGCTGAATATTCACCGGGTGATTTTTGGTCAGCAGAAGGTCATAGCTCTTAGTTTCCTGCAAGATCGCCATCGCCTGACCAGAACCAGACACAGCGCCGCCCTTAGTTGAGGCTCCTGAGGAATCATCTCGAAAGACTAAGATGAGAATTAAAATCACCAACAAACAAATCACAGTCCCAGCAGCTGCCAGTAACAACCGTCGCCCTTTTGGCTCCCCTGATGCCTTCGGCCGCTTGGCTGCTTTAGCTGGCTTAGATGGCTTGGTCGATGTTGACTCCGAAGTCACCCTCACAGCCTCTGAGATTTTTGGTTTCTGAGGATCCGGCGCATCGGGCACATCCACAGCCTGAGTCACGCCGGGGACATTGGGCGAAGGGGCTTTGAGCTTAATGGCATGCAGAGCCTGCATCGCCTCCTGGCTTGATGCTGGCCGCTGATCGGGAGATCCGGCAACGAGCCACATCACCCAATCTGCAAATTCCTGCTGCACCCCCTGCACGTAGGTGTTCAAATGGGGCAATCCACCATCCCTATAAGCTTGCGCACACTCTTCCTGCGATTTGCCAGCGTAAGGATGCCCTCCCACCAAGGCGATGTAACAAAGCTGACCCAAGGTGAATAAATCAGACTGACTATCGGGCTCCTGAGTATAACCCAGCAACTCCGGCGCCATCAGCACGGGGTCCGCCATGATCACATGAGTGCCGCAAATCATCGCAGAAATACGATCCAATCCAAAATCTACAATGATATACCTGTGCCCACCCCGGACACGGGAAAGACGCTTCACTGAATCCGCCCGCAGGGCGCCATGAAACAAGCCTGACGAATGAGCCGCATGCAAGGCGTCCAGCAAATCGCAAACCATGTTGTGCACCCCCACATAGTTCAAGGCTCCCTGTGAAAGTCGGTCAACTAGCGACTCACCCTCAATGAGCTGAGTCACCATGAAATAGCCTTCATCATTTTGGGCTATATCAAAAATCGTCAGTAAATTGGGGTGCTGCAAGGCACAAAGCTTCCCCGTATACTGGGAAAACCCTTCGAGCCTCTTCTTGCTTTGTCCCGCTTCAAAAGTTCGGAATACCACCTTTCGCTGAAGCGTCGTATCCTGCGCCAGATACACAGAACCCAACTGATCTTTCTCAATGAGACTAGTGATTTGATAGCGTTCTGTCATAGTGTTTTGGAGTGTATAGGTAACAGATATTCACCCGAATACTTGTCTATGCTAGCAAACTTTCACCCCCATGGCACGCTTGAAAATGAAGAAATTAGCGTTATCTGAAGTCCTGATTCATCCTCACACCGCAAGTCATAAGCCATCACCCCGAAACACCGTAGAAAGCACGACAACCAGCAAAAGACTGAGCACCGCCGCCCCAAGGCCAATCATCAGCCGTGTGTTTTTGGGCAAACTCTTGAATTGATCCAATACCGATGATTTCTCCGGCGGCACAAAAACGGTCACAGACTGCGAAATAGGAGTGGGCTCATGAGCCGCCACCTCGGCCACAGCCTGAGTCAGGCCAGCCACATTTGGCATGGGCGCATTCAGTGAAATTTTCTGTAGCGTAGCAAGCGCATCACTTGCCGAGGCTGGACGCCGCTCAGGCTCACTGTCCAGCAACACCATAATCCAATCTGCAAAATCCTGTTGCACCCCATCTGCATACTCCTTGAGGTCCGGCATCCCGGCATTGCGATACACCTGGGCACATTCTTCTGGAGAGCTTCCTGACATGGGATGACCTCCAGCCAAACAAGTATAACAAAGTTGCCCAAGAGCAAAAAGATCAGAACGGGCATCCGCCTCACCCTGACCATCGAGCAACTCGGGCGCGGTCAACACAGTGTCACCCAGAACATCACTCCGCCCAGTCAGCATTGATGAAATTTTCTCCAAGCCCAAATCCACGATCAAATAACGATGCCCGCCCCGCACACGCGCCAGCCGCTTGACTGAATCAGACCGTAACGCTCCATGATACAACCCCACACCATGCATGGAATGAAAAGCATCCAACAAATCAGTCACCATATTATGCACCCCAACCTGACTCAGCGGCCCCTGCAGAAGGCGATCAAGCAATGACTCAGCCTCAATAAACTGAGTCACCATAAAACACCCTTCATCATTCCGATCAATATCGTAAATGGTCAACAAATTAGGATGCTGCAAGGTACAGAGCCGACCTGTGTATTGGCCAAAACTCGCAGAAAGATTATTCTTTTTCTTCGTGTCCGAACCCGCCTGAAATTTCCGATACACCACCTTCCTCTGAAGCGTGACATCCAAGGCCATAAAAACCTCTCCAAGATGATCTTTTTCAATGAGGCTCGTAATTTCGTATCGGTTGGACATAACGGGAAGGAATAACTGGAGTGCATGGGGAGAATCGAACACCTGACTGGGCAACGACAACGATCACCCCCGCTGACGTTTAAATATAGCAAAACACTCGAAAAATAGCACGTTCCAAAATTTTAAATTATAGAAATTATAACAAAACTCAAAAACATCACCCATCAAAAAACCCCAAAGACCATTCGGCACCTTGGGGTTTTGAAAGTTGAGATAAGGAATGTTCCTTAGAGGCCTTTGTATTTGCCCTTGAGGCGGAGCTGCGCGAAGGACTTGGCAAGAGTGGCTTCGATGAGAGCCACCTCTTCAAGGTCGTGGTCGTGGTCGAGGTTAGCGAGCTGCTCTTCGGCACGCTTGATTGCGGCTTCTGTGGCAGCTTCGTCGATTTCAGCCTCACCTGCAGCCATATCCGTGAGGACAAGGACACGCTCTTGAGTCACTTCCGCAAAACCTGTGCCGATGGCGAGAGCTTCTACTTTACCCTCAGTATGATAGCGAAGCTCACCGGGGACCAATGAAGTCACCAGAGCGGCGTGCATTTCCAACACACCCATCTCACCCTCGGAACCAGGGAGATAAACATCCGTGACTTCGCCTGAGAAGATTTTCTTATCGGGTGTTACGATTTCGAGCTTGAGCATTATAGCAGTTAATAGTTAAGTTACATTTAAGATATTCTCATTTCCTTTGCACAATGAAAGGATAAGTATAAGCCATTTTTTGCAATCCCGTGATCAGTGATGCTATCAAGTTCATTTTTAACCATCGCACAAATCAGAGCTAACACTTGCGGCCCTAATTTTTTGGAGTCTTCTTTTTCCCAAGCCAAAAACTGATTTAATGTCTCTAATCCCGCATTTATGACACAATCAGTGAAATCATGCTGGTTTGGAGCATGTAAACGCTTTGCCAAATACCAAGTATGCCAAGAAACGGTCTTATATACATCTACACTGCCCTCATTCAATTTCAACTCTCTTACATGCATTTCATGATGAGCTAGAGCATCTAGACGAGCTTGATGAAAAGGCTCCGCCACGATAGCAACATCGAAAGCTTTGCCATGCTTATCTTTTAGACGCGCATCTAATTTGTCGAATAAGATTTTCTGCCCCGCATGAACGATTAAATTTCCGTCCTTAGTAATAACTGACATTAAAAATAGTATAAGCTTTTATGAAAAATGCTTTTTCTCAACAAAGACTCTTCTTATCAATTTACACCCCAGCTACTTCCTGCAGCTTTGAATATAGAGTGTTTGATGTGCTATTTGTAAAATCGTCTGGAACATGGGGTATCTGACGAATTGTGCGCATTGAAACCTCCTTTGAAATTTCTTCTCTCTCGAGAGTAACCTCCGCTAGAGTAGCTGAACGATATTCTTTTTGATTTTCCATGATTTTTTAGTGTTAATGTATTTATATAATTACTGCCTGATTAACGATCAGGGCGAACTGTTAACCCCTCGCTGTGTTCGAGTCAACAGAATATCTTGTATTTTTCAATATGAAAACTATTTTTATCCACGATCGACGGTGTCGAGACCGCCCTTCATGTAGAAGTTACTTTCTGGCACATCATCGCAGTTACCTGCGAGAATTTCGGAGAATCCTTTGATGGTGTCGTCGATGGTAACATACTCACCCTTAGTGCCGGTGAAGATCTCGGCCACGTGGAATGGCTGGGAGAGGAATTTCTGAATCTTACGCGCACGGTAAACGGTCAGCTTGTCCTCATCTGAAAGCTCGTCCATTCCGAGAATAGCGATGATGTCCTGAAGGTCTTTGTAGGACTGCAGCACACTCTGCACACCACGAGCAACGCGGTAGTGCTCTTCACCCACAACCTCAGGAGAGAGCGCTGTGGACACAGATGAAAGAGGATCAACAGCAGGGTAGATACCCAGCTCAGCGAGTGAACGCTCAAGCACGACGGTGGAGTCGAGGTGGGCGAAGGTGTTCGCAGGAGCAGGGTCAGTCAAGTCATCCGCAGGCACGTAAACAGCCTGGAAGGAGGTGATTGATCCTTTGTTGGTCGAAGTAATACGTTCCTGAAGAACGGCCATTTCCTCGGCAAGAGTAGGCTGATAACCCACAGCGGATGGAGTCCGGCCAAGAAGGGCGGATACCTCGGAACCAGCTTGGGAGAAACGGAAAACGTTATCGACGAAAAGTAGCACGTCCTGGTTTTCCTCATCACGGAAATACTCAGCCATGGCGAGAGCGGAAAGCGCCACACGGAGACGGGCTCCTGGAGGCTCGTTCATCTGACCGTAAACCAGTGCCACTTTCGACTTGGAAAGGTCCTCAAGGTTGATCACGCCAGCTTCTGACATTTCCATGTAAAGGTCATTGCCCTCACGCGTCCGCTCACCCACACCAGCAAAGATGGAGTAACCGCCGTGTCCTTTGGCAATGTTGTTGATCAGCTCCATGATAACCACGGTCTTACCCACACCGGCACCACCGAAGGCACCCACTTTACCACCTTTGGTAAACGGGCAAATAAGGTCGATCACTTTAATCCCGGTTTCAAGTAATTCTGCGGATGTCGCTTGGTCCACGAGAGGTGGGGCAGCGCGGTGAATCGGGTATTTTTTATCATTCCCATTTTCATCCTTGAGCAGTGTTACAGGCCCACGCTCATCAACGGCGTCACCTGTGACGTTAAAGATACGACCCAACACACCATTTCCCACAGGAACCATGATGGGGCCACCGGTATCGGCGATTTCCATACCACGCTTGAGGCCGTCAGAAGTGCTCATAGCCACGGTGCGAACCCAACCATCACCGAGGTGTTGCTGGACTTCGAGCACGAGCTTGGTTTGCTCGCCGTTGAGTTCATAAGTGACTTCAAGGGCGTTGTAGATGGAGGGCAGCTTGTCAGCCTTGGAGAAATCGGCATCGATAACGGCACCGATAACTTGGACGATGGTTCCTTTGTTGGACATAGTGGTTAGTTGGAAGTTGAAGGTTTGAAGTGGGTATGGAAAGCTCTTGGTATTTGGAGTTTGTTATTTGAAGTTTAAACAACCTACTCCATCGCTTTCTGAGCGGTGGTAATTTCGAGTAGTTCGGAAGTGATCGCAGCCTGACGGGCTTTGTTGTATTCCAGTGTGAGGCCTTTGACGATGTCGCCTGCGTTGTCGGTAGCGGCTTTCATCGATACCATACGAGCCGAGTGCTCAGAGGCGCGGGCCTCGACCATGACCTGGTAGATCATGTAATTGATGTAAAGTGGAAGCAATGAATCAAGAACACCGTCAGCACTTGGCTCAAAGATGTAGTCGTTGGTAGCCGCAGGCTCCATATCATCCACCTCTTTTTGATACTGGGCTGAGGTCGTTTTGATCAGTTCGGAATCGATTGGGAGAAGCTGCACCACTCGCGGTGTCTGAGTCAGGGTCGATACAAAACGGTTAAACACGACGGTCACTTTATTGTATTCACCACTGAGAAACTTTTCAGTCAGTAGTTTTGCAATCGGACGGGCTGATGAAAAAGGAATGGGGTCGCCCACTTGCCAATCAGCAATGATTTCGGCACCTGATTTAGCGAGTGTCTTACGCAACTTGCTACCCACGGTCATAAAATGAGCATCTTTGCTCACCTCGGCACGTAGTTTTTTAAGCAGGTTGGTATTGAGTCCCCCGCAGAGGCCTCGATCCGTGCTGATCACCAAGACAAGTTCACGCCCTTCCTTAGGTGCTACAAGAAGAGGGTGGACCTCTTCTTCAACATTTCCCTGAAGGTCCGCAACAAAGCGCAGAAGCTCCATCGCATAGTCACGTCCGGCAAGCGCCTGATTCTGCGCTTTTTTCATCTTAGCAGATGCAACAAGTTGCATCGCCTTGGTGATTTGCGCGGTGTTGGAAACCGACTTAATACGTCGGCGGATGTCGCGAAGATTGGCCATTTCTAGGTGGGCAGTGAGCGGTGATCAGTGAGCGGTGGAGTTCAGTAAGCTTCGCTTACTTCCAACTTGTTTTGAAATCGGTGACAGCCTGGGTGAGGCCTTCGACAACGGCGTCGGTAAGAGCTTTCTCATCAGCGATGAGTTGAAGAAGCTCCACTTTACGGTTGGTAAAGTATTCTTCAAGAGCGGTCTGGCACTCCTTGATGCGCTTCACAGCAACATCGTCAAAGTAACCGTTCTGCATCGTCCAAAGCACAGCCACCTCAATCTCGAGAGGTTTAGGACTGTATTGGTTTTGCTTAAAAAGCTCCACAATACGCTGACCACGGTCGATCTTTGCCTTAGTGGCATCGTCCAGGTCTGAGCCAAAGGCGGCGAATGCTTGAAGTTCGCGGAACTGCGCAAGATCAAGCTTGGTGGTTCCGGAGACTTTCTTGATCGCTTTGGTCTGCGCCGCGGATCCCACACGGGAAACGGAAAGACCCACAGAGATCGCCGGGCGGATGCCTTGGTAGAAAAGGTCGGTTTCGAGGAAAATCTGACCGTCGGTGATAGAAATTACGTTGGTAGGAATGTAAGCGGCCACGTCTCCGGCCTGTGTTTCCACGATCGGAAGGGCGGTCATCGAGCCTCCACCTGCCGCATCGGAAAGACGCGCGGAACGCTCAAGAAGTCTGGAGTGAAGGTAGAAAACGTCTCCGGGGAATGCCTCACGACCGGATGGGCGGCCAAGAATGAGGGACACCTGACGATAAGCCACAGCGTGCTTGGAAAGGTCATCAAAAACGATCAAGACGTCCTTGCCCTGATCCATGAGGTATTCACCAATGGCGCAACCTGCATAAGGAGCGAGGTATTGGTTCGCTGCAGAGTCCGATGCGGAGGCCGCCACGATGCAGGTGTTTTCTAGTGCCCCTGCTTTTTCAAGTGTCTGGGTAAGACGCGCGATGTTCGAGCGCTTCTGGCCAATGGCAACGTAGATACAGTAAACTGGAGTGTGATTCTTGAGACGACCTTCTGCAGCCGCTTTGTTTTGATCGGACTGCGCAATGATGGTGTCCACGGCGATGGTAGTCTTACCAGTGGAACGGTCACCAATGATCAACTCACGCTGACCACGGCCGATAGGAATCATCGCGTCAATAGCCATGATGCCGGTCTGCACAGGAACGGAAACTGATTTACGCTTAATGATACCAGGAGCAATTTTCTCCACAGGGTAAACAGCGGCGGCTTCGATGTCACCTTTGCCGTCGAGAGGACGTCCGAGGTTATCGACTACGCGGCCAAGCATGTTTTCACCCACCGGGATGGAAAGGAGTTTGCCGGTCGTCTTACACTCGTCACCTTCGGAAACGTGTGTGGAGTCACCGAGCAGAACGACACCTACTTCACCTTCTTCAAGGTTGAGGGCGAGTCCGATGAGTCCATCGGAAAATTCAATCATCTCATTAAGTTGGGCGTCACTCAGGCCTTCGACCCTGGCGACACCGTCACCAATGGTGCGGACGGTTCCGACGTTGCTTTTCTCAACCGACGACGAAACGTTGGCGATTTGTTGTTCAATTTCCTGGAGGATGCTGCTCATGGCTAGTTTGGTTTGAAGTGTTCGATTTGAAGTTTAAAAGATTAAAAGGCGTCGGCAAGACGGTCGAGACGGGATTTAACGCTACCGTCCAGCACATCGTTGCCTACACGGATGCGGATACCACCGATCAGTGATGCATCAGTGCGGTAGGTGTAGGTGAGCTGGTCACCATACTCAGCTGAAAGATTTTTTTCGATCGTGACTCGGGTAGCGGTATCCAGATCCACAGCACTTTCAATCAGTGCGCGGCGGCTTTCTACGTCCAGACGAATCAAGCGTTTCAAGGCATGCAGAATACCACGGTAATCACGTGGTTTCCGCGTCGCAATTTTGTCAATCGCGATACGAAGCTTATCTTCATCGAGTTGACCCTCTGATGCACACAGACGGAAAATCCGGCTGGCGTCTCGGGCGGCGTCCTTGGAAATTTTCATGATGACTGATAGGTGATCGAGTGATCAGGATTAGCCTTCGACGCTTGCGAGGGCTTCTTCATTGATGCGTTTCTGATCGGAATCCGTCAGCACCTTGCCGGTAACGTTGGCTGTGGTGGCGGCGATCAAGCGACCGAACTCCTGCTTGAGCTCTGCGGTCATCGCCTTGCGGTCAGCCTTGGCTGCCTCTTCGGCTTTAGCTAGAATTTGTTGGGCTGAAGAGATCGCCTCTTGGCTCTTCTTCTCGGAAAGCACAGCAGCGCTTTCCTTGGCCTCGTTGATGAGACGCTGGGCGGACTCATTGGCTTTATCGAGAGCCTCCTGAGTGCGTTGCTCGCTTTCAGCAAGCTGCGTTTCGATGCGTTTGAGCTTTTCTTCACCCTCGGAAATACGAAGTCGGCGCTGCTCAAGCATGGCTTGCACAGGCCCGAAAGCGAACTTCTTCAGCACAAAGGCAACAATCAAAAAAGAAATAACCTGGGAAATGAAAAGAGGCCAGTTGACACCAAAGGTGGTCAGAATTTCTTCAACCATACCTTGCTCGGCTGCACTTGGTGCGTCTGAGGCCAAAATAACAGGAAGTGCGATCATATCAAAAGATGTTTAAGGAGAAGGGAAAAAGCTGAGGTTATAAGATAAAAAAATAGGGTGTTGAGCGGGTCATGATGACCCGCTCAACTAAATCATAAAGTTACTTAACAAGGAAGATCGCGAAGAACACGATACCCTCGATAAGAGCAGCAAGAATGATGGAAAGGGTAAGAACGTTACCAGCGGCACCAGGGTTACGGCCAGTGGCTTCAGTTGCTTTGGCTCCGAGGATACCGATTCCGAGGCCTGCGCCGAGTGCTGCGAGAGCAACGTGGATTTTTCCAGTAACGACAGCAAGAAGTGTGATGAGGTTGAACATAATAATTAGTAGTTTGGTTTTTGGTTTCTTCTCCACCCCCCACAGTCTCTGCCATGGTCAGAATGGTGAAATGTTTTTCTTAGTGCGCGTGCTCGTCACCGTGATCATCACCATGATCACAAATTAGCTTCAAGAAGACAGCGGTAAGGAGCATAAACACGAGAGCCTGAATCAGACCAACGAGCAACTCCATGAAATAGAAAGGAAGGGGTGGAAGCCACGCGATATAGGACGGCACCATGACCATCATTCCTTCAAGCATGTTTTCACCAGCGAAAATATTCCCGTAAAGGCGGAAGCTCAACGCCACCGGACGGAGCAAAATGGAGGCAACCTCGATCAAACCAACCATTCCAAAAATCAGAATCATTCCGATTTTCATGATACCGTTAAATTCCCCTTTAGGGGCGAAAATGTGAGCTAGGAATCCCTTGATGCCATTCTCAGTGACCGCCCAGTAAAACCAAAGAAGCGCAAATGTGAATGCCATAGCAGCCGTCATATTGAGGTCGGCATTTCCTCCGCGAAAAAGCGGCTTATGCACATGACCTGTAGAATCAACATCCCACCCGATCGTCCCTACGCCAGGAATCAACCCAATCCAGTTAGTGCAAAGAATAAGAATGAAAATTGTAGCGAAAAACCAGAATGTCCGCTTCACCAAATGCTCACCAAGAATCCCTTCCAGAAAGGTGTAAAGAGCTTCCACAATCCACTCGACAAAGTTTTGCACCCCCGTTGGAACAAGAGACATTTTTCGAGTTGCCAACTGAGCCACAACCACAAGACCAATCACCACCATCCACACCATCACCATCGAGTTGGTGATAGGAAGAGGCCAACCATCAGGGGTCAGAACAACAGCATTTTCAGGAAGCCCGGAATGACCGCCACCCTCACCGCTAGCAAAAGCTACACCTGAGAGCAGAAAAAGAATGAATGTGGATATGAGGGTGCGGAACGCCATGGATATCGTGCCGAGGTTTCATCGGCAGACGCGGGCTATATCTCGTTGACCGACCCTTCGCAAGCCAATTTGTGAAAAAATTTACGCCACCCCGCTAAAAACGCCCCGGCCTCTTCCGAAAAATTACAACACCCTAACAACATCCTCCTCCACTCCGTAATCCAGCACCTTCACAAACTTCCCAGAACTCAAGGCCTGCACAATCAAATCCTCAGCAGAAAGGCAGGACCTGCCACTGTGACGATGCAGCTCAAACTTCACCTCCCCCACACCATGATAGCCCCGGTAAATCACCTCGGTGCAAGCCAATCGATCCGACTTCGAAAAATCAAAACTAAAGTCGTAGAGCTTCCCCTCATGGCTCATTGCCCGGCTCAGCGCCTCCGCCACCTGAGCCCACTCCATCTGAGGACGCAAAACCATCAACGCATCCACTTGCAGCGTCTCCTCCATTGACCGAAAAAGCACGCCATCTTTTTTCGACTCCAGAAAACAAATCCCATCGCCACAACAGCCATCTTTCAGACCTTCACCCACCCCCATATTCACTCCCATCCGCTCTCGCTCATCGGCAGACCCTATGCACAATGCCGCATGCGGCCAAAATCCTGGTAAAAACAAATTACTCATCGCATCGTCATGCCGCGTCACCAAGACATCCCCCGCCCTCAATAAAGGCCGGATCACTTCCATCACCTCCCGGGTCACCCGCTTCCCCAACCCCGGAGCCTTCACAAACGGCTGCCTGATCTCGGCAATCGTACTGCCACTGAGCTTTAGCATCTGAAACATCACCTTCTTACACCCCGAAATCCCCCTCCTTTGAAAGGAATGCACACTATAGTCCAGCTTCCGCCTCACGTAATCACGCTTCCGATACTGCAAAAACTCCTCCTCCCCACGCAAAACAGCCACCAAATCCCCAACCACAGAATCACCCGCCATCGATTCAATCTCCCCACGGTTCGCCTCCCAAAACAACAGCGCCTCATGAAACCTCCACATCCTCCGGGTCGAACCCAGCTTCTTATAAACCTCTGAAAAACTCTTCTTAGGAATACCATACCGCGACTCCGGCTCATCGAGCTTCTTCCACACCACTGGGCGCTTTGCGGCCAAATCCACCATAAAACTCCCCATCCGGACCAAAATCGCCGCAGCTGTAAAGCCCACGATGAAAGCGCGCAGGCACTGCTCCCAATCTACCCTTCCTTCGCCCTCGGCCTCCAGCTCCAGCGTATCATACACTGGCTGCATCGCACCCACC
Source organism: uncultured Verrucomicrobiales bacterium (assembly GCA_964398555.1). GTDB lineage: Bacteria > Verrucomicrobiota > Verrucomicrobiia > Verrucomicrobiales > Akkermansiaceae > Oceaniferula. The sequence goes on along the minus strand of CAYNNY010000004.1, from coordinate 3,202 downwards.
GCCTCCAGCAAAACCACCCGACCCGCTAAATACCCAGCAAACAATTCACGTAAACGATCATCCTCATCCGGCAGAAAATACCCGCGCTGCTGAGCCAACTCAGCATCTTTCAGCTCCTGATCCATGGTCACCCTCGCCGGAACCACGAGCGCCACCGCACCCACCGACCTCGCAGCCCGCCTCACTCCACACTTTGCACCCCTTGACATGCCCACGTTCTGCCACAAGCACCAAGAGTCGTCAACGCCTTATGATAAAGGGGTTACAACAAAGCTAACGAATTCTAACATTAATGAGACCCCATTAAACAAGCGATTAAACTAATCAGGTCAATTTAAACAGCAAGAAAAAAACACCGCAAATCAAGCAACCCCTAGGAAAAAAAGATAATTATTTAACTTTACATAAAGATCCATCTATGGGAAAAGATCCTCGTTATGAATAAATCCGAACTCGTTGAAGCCATTCAGAAGTCCCTCGGAGCAGACGCTACTAAGCGCTCTGCTGAAGATGCCCTTGCCGCAGTCCTCTCGGGCATTGCAGAAGGTGTAAAAGGAAAAGACGGCAAAGTCCAACTTATTGGATTTGGCACGTTTTCTGTCAAGAGCCGCGCAGCCCGCATGGGACGCAACCCTAAGACAGGTGAAGCCATGAAGATCAAAGCATCCAAGACTGTTGGATTCAAGTGCTCTTCCAACCTCAAAGCATCCCTCTAGGACCTCCCCTCCTATTAATTAACTAATAATCATACTAACTAATTACCGGCCTGGCCCACTTCATGTGGACCAGGCCTTTTTTATAAGGAGCGCGGGTTTGAAACCCACATCCGCAATGGTTAACAGGCTCTGGTTGATGCGGGTTACAAACCCGCGCTCCCAACTTGAATCTTGCATCTTCCCTCTTGAATCTTAAACTCATCTCATGCTTCTCCGCTCCCTCGGCCGCCCTGCAATCACCTTTATCGACTACTTAGGGGAACTGGCTGTACTTGGGTGCCAGATTATCGAGTCTCTCCTCTTCGGCAAAAAACGCTGGAACCTCTTTGTGCAACAAATTGTTGAGATCGGATTCCACTCCCAACCCGTCGTGATCATCACCGGCGCCTTTGTCGGTGCCGTCCTCGCCGCCCAAGGTTTATTTCAACTCAGTGGCATGAAAATGGAATCCATGGGAGGCGCTCTCGTCAGTGTCGGTATGCTCAGGGAACTCGGCCCCGCCCTCACCGGAGTGATGCTCGCTGGTCGTGTAGGAGCCTCGATGTCCGCCGAAATCGGCACCATGAAAGTCACCGAGCAAATTGACGCCCTCCGCTCGATGAGCGTGCATCCCATCGATTACCTCGTCTCCCCCCGAATCACCGCCATGGTCATCTCCGTGCCCCTCCTCATTACAGAAGCCGCCGCCTTTGGCATCGCCGCCAGCTGGATCGTCGGCACCCAAGTCTTCGACGTCTCAGAAGCCTGGTGGAGCCAACACACCCGCGACCACACCGACATCACCGATATCTACATCTCTTTGATCAAGGGCTTTATCTTCGGTATCCTCATCGTTGTCATCTCCTGTCACCAGGGACTCAAAGCATCCAATGGAGCCGTCGGCGTCGGCCAAGGCACCACCAAAGCCATGGTCTACTCGTCACTCGCCATCCTCATCACCAACTTTTTCCTCACCATGCTCCTCAACCTCCTCTTCCCCATCGGCTCAGTGGGTTAAATTTGGAATAAGCAGCTCCCTCAACCATCCCACCCCCCATGATGAAAAAGCCCTTTCTCTCCACACTCCCCCTTCTTATCCTCGGCGGCATACTGACGGCTTGGATTCTTCACGCTCAAACAAAACAGACACCCATGACCACTTCTGATCAAAAACCAGCCCAGCCCGCAAAAACCGTCACCAAAACCGATGCCGAGTGGAAAAAACAACTGACTCCCGAGCAATACCGCATCGCCCGCAAGGCCGGCACCGAGGCTCCCAACGGCGAGATATACAAGCAATTCAAAAAACAAGGCTCCGGCACCTACTACTGCGCCGGATGTGATGCCGAGCTCTTCACTTCCAAAGAAAAATTCGACTCCCGCTGCGGCTGGCCTTCATTTTACGATCCCTCCAAGGCGAAAAATCTCAAACAGATCCCCGACCCCGATGGCAGCCGCGTCGAAGTCCGCTGCAAAGTCTGCGACGCCCACCTCGGCCACATCTTCACCGGAGAAGGATTCAACACCCCCACCGACCAACGCTACTGCATCAACGGCACCGTGCTGAAGTTCGTGCCTGATGAAAAGTAGCTCTTAGCTAAGTATCATCCATCATGAATACAACATATCCCAAGTCTCCCATCCCCAAGTCCTGGGATATCCCCCTTCCATTCAAACAACGTGTAGGCTCCGAGGTGGGACGGCAAAGGATCCTTCAACACGACGATCATATCCTGCTGGTGTTACACCAAGTTCCCAAGCTCGATGACGATGGCAAACGTGAACCCGCCCTCTTTTGGAAAGATCCCGACAACCAATGGAAATCCTTAACCCATGGCGGAGGAATCAGAGCTCTCCAAACACACCTCAGCCATTACGAGGAGGTGATGGAAAAACTAGACGACCGACTCGATCACGCCAAATACGCCGCTGATTATTTCTCTGTCCTCCGTGAGGTCAAACCACTCCTCCGGGCATCCCGAAACATGGTGACTGTTCTCGAGTCTCTGCGCAGTGCGATGCCTGATGACTACACCATCATGAGCATCCGCGATCAAGGGATCGGCATCGAACGCTCGGTTGAATTCATCGATTCCGATGCGCGCCACGGCATGGATTTCTGCATGGCGGAAAGTGCCGCCGAGCAAGCCCGCGCGACACACGCAGCTGGAGCCGAAACCAGACAACTCAACCGCATGGTCGCCTTCTTTTTCCCCCTGGCCACCCTAGCGGCCATCTTAGGCATGAACCCACCTTCGGAAGTGCTGGGATCAGCCCACATTTGGCTGATTATCTTATTGGGGTGCGTCACCGGATGGTGGATGCTCAATAATAAATCCCTGTTCAGAAAACAGCCTGGCGACGACTTGCTGAAATCCCCCCCGAAGTTTCCATTCAAACGCTCAGGAAAAATACCGATCGATAAAAACCCCATCGCACGCTTCAAAGGTCATAAGCAGCGCTAGGCCGGCCAAGCCGAAGCGCATTTCCTTGCAACTTTATGGACT
>CAYNNY010000003.1:34921-47233 GCA_964398555.1 uncultured Verrucomicrobiales bacterium | reverse complement strand
CATTGGGGTTCAAAGTCAGCGAAGGGGAAAGGTTTACGTTGGTCGGACATGATGGTTGAAGGTGGTTGTGAGGAGCTTAGTAAGCTGGGGATTGAGATTGCTCTTGTTGAGTTTTGAGTCTTTGCTCGGCTTCATCAGAGGCTTTCTTGTAGGCTGAGCTGGCGAAAAATAGGACAGATATCAGTGTTAGGGTGACTATTAAGGTGATGAGGATACCGAAGATCCATGCAACAATTTTTCCCGGGCCATCTAGTTTGCGAGTTTCAACCCAGCCTTCTTGGCGGGAGATTAGCCAGATGCTGACGAAGATATTAAGGATGGGAACAACGAGTCCAAGTGTCCACCAGCGGCTCATACCGATGTTTTTGAATCGGGAGAATAATAAGTAGAAGGAGATGACTGTGGAAACTGTCAACAGTCCAAAAGCGATGAGTAGAGACGGCTCATTGCTCTCGGTAAAAGAAGAGAAGTTTAAGACGAATGCAATAAATTGAATGGCGATGCTGTGGCCGATGGAAAGTAAAAAATAGGCAAGTCGTCCTATACCTCCATAGCCGTTCGGTTGTTCTCGTGCAGCGGCGTAAAATTCTTCATCCGTCGGAACCTGAGGCGTTTCGTAGGGGTTGATGGGGTTTTGGTTGGGCTCTTGGATATTTCCGGGAGCCTGGGTAGGGGCCGGATTAGGGACGGGATCGGGTGATGGGGGGGGAGTTGAAGTTCCCGCTTGCAGTTCTTCAATCTGGCTCACGGGCTTCCAGTTGGCCATGCCTTCTTTCCACGCCATGGCGGTCAAAGGCACGGATTTTGAGGCGATGAGTTGGAGTAGTTCATCGGTGGGGATGGGACCTGCTTGTTGGCCGGATTGATCCGTGTAGTGCCATTGTTGAGAATTAGACATAGGTGGGAAGGGAATCTGTGGCGCTGTGTTTAGCGAAATGAACGGGAATGAAAAGAAAAACCCCAACGGAAAAGCTTCCACTGGGGTTTTAAGATTAAAAGGTGATGGTCTTAGGAGTGGATTGCGTGCCCATCGGCGTCCAGAGTGGCTTCATGGATGGCTTCCGCCAGTGTTGGGTGGGCGTGGATGGTGGAGTGGATTTCCTCAGCGGTGAGTTCCATTTCCAGAGCCAAACCCATCTCGGCGATGAGTTCGGTGGCATTGTCGCCAATGATGTGGGCACCGAGTAGTTCTCCGTGTTGTTTGCCAAAGAGAAGTTTGACAAATCCTTCGGCATTCGCGGCAGCCTGGGCTTTGCCGATGGCGGCGTAGGGGAATTTACCCACTTTGTAGTCGATGCCTTCTTCCTTAAGCGCGCGTTCGGTTTTTCCGACGGAGGCGACTTGTGGGTTGCAGTAGGTGCAGCCGGGAAAGTTACCAACCTGGCGCGGGGTGTGGCCTTCGACAAATATGCCTTCGACACACTGAACGGCCTCGAAGCTCGCGGTGTGGGCGAGCCATGGTGGACCTGAAATATCACCGCAGGCGTAGACGTTCGGGATGGATGTCTGGTAGCGGTCGTTGATCTGGATGAATCCACGGTCGGTGAGTGCTGGCTGTGTGCCTCCGGGAAGGACGGGCTGCACGCCGATGGCGACGAGGCAGACGTCGGCGGTGATGGTTTCGTTGCCCTTGGGGCCTTCGACATCGATGGAGACGGAGTTGCCGTTGTCCTTAAAATTGACACATTTGGTATCGGTCAGGGAGCGCACACCTTGTTTGGTGAATGATTTTTGCAGTTCTTGTCCCACCTCCGTGTCTTCGACGGGAAGGAGGTTGGGTAGCATTTCAATCATGGTGACTTTGGTGCCAAAAGCGTTGTAAATATAGGCGAACTCAACTCCGATGGCACCGGCTCCGATGATGACCATCGACTTAGGCTGCTCGGGTAGGTTCATCGCCTCTTTCGAGCTGATGACCGATTTGCCGTTGTGGGGAAGTGGCGGGAGGTCACGGCTTTTGCAGCCTGTGGCGATGAGGATGTTGGCCCCTTCGATGACCTGCTTGGTGCCGTCGGCTGCGGTGACTTCGACCTTGGTGCCATCGAGGAGAGCGCCAAAGCCGGGGAGGTAATCGATCTTGTTCTTTTTAAACAGGAAGCCGATGCCGCCAGCGAGGCGCTGGGAAACTTGGCGTGAACGTCCAACCACTTTGGACCAGTCGAAAGTGAGGTTATCAAAGGACATGCCAAAGATTTTCGCCTTTTTGGTCATGGTTTGGTAAACCTCGGCATTTTTCAGCAGGGCCTTGGTCGGGATACAGCCCCAGTTGAGGCAAGTTCCGCCTGGCTTATCGGCTTCGACAACGGCTACTTTTTTACCGAGTTGGGCTGCGCGAATGGCTCCGACGTATCCGGCAGGGCCGCCTCCGATGACAATAAGATCATACATGATTGATTAAATGGTGGTGAGTGGTTCTAAATGAATGGGATAAACAAGAATGGGTGGCTGGAAACAGCCGCGGGCGGAAAGTGTCAGAGCTTTTGAAAATGTCAATGACAGGCTGAGTCAGTGAGCGTTCCTTTAAACAACAAATAAGTTGTCAGGCAACTTATTTGTTGTTTTCCTGTATTAGAGGGTTAGGGTGGTGCCCATGAGTTCGAATAATGCCGTGAATGATGATGATTCCTTAGGTGAGAAGCCGTTGAGCCGATTGGAGATGCTTGAGTGTCAGTCGGGAGCAGCGGTGATGCGTAATGGGCAGATTTGTCGGGTGAGGCCTCCGATTCGTAGGCGAGTATTGGGTGGAAGTAATGGAAGTTTTTGCTATCATGTGATGACGCGGACTTGTGGGGCTGATCGGATGTTGGATGCAGAGGATTTGGAGGGTTTGAGGATCATTATCCGAAAAATAGCCCTGTTTAGCGGGGTGAAGGTGATGACATATTGTTTGCTTTCAAATCACTGGCATTTGCTGGTGAAGGTGCCTTCGAGAGATAGGTTTTTAAGCCAGTTTGAGGACCGGAGGGGTGAGGCTGAAGGTAGCGGGGAGGCTCGTTTGATTGGGCATTTGGCGACGCTTTATAGCCGGGCTTATATCAATCAATTAAAACTTGAGTTGGCAGATATGCGAGAACGTGGATTGGAGGATGCTGCCATGGAGATATTGGAGAAATATAAACGCCGATTCTGTGATCTGAGCTTATATGTGAAGGAGGTGAAAGAGCGGTTTAGCCGCTGGTATAACCGGAAACATCAACGCGTGGGAACCTTGTGGGCAGGTCGGTTTAAGAGCGTGCTGGTAGAAAATGGCGAGGCGTTACGGACGATGGCAGCTTATATTGATCTCAACCCTGTGAGAGCAGGGATTGTGGATGATCCGAAGGATTACCGTTGGTGTGGCTATGCTGAGGCTGTTGCTGGATCGCGGCATGCTCGGAGGGGTTTGTGTATGGTGATGCAAAAACCTCAAGATAGCTGGAACGACTGCGGTTCTTGGTATCGCTGCTGGTTGATGCTGGACGGTGAGCAGGTCGAGGCGGATGAAATGACAAAGATAAATCACGCCAAAATCCGCAAGGGGATTCCGCAAGAAAAGGTGGAGAACACGTTGAAGGTAGAAGGGAAACTGACGGCCGGGGAGTGCTTGTTGAGTCGGTTGAAATACTTGAGTGATGGGGCCGCCATTGGGTCGAAAAGTTTCCTCGATACGCTCTTTGCCAAACATCGAGAATCCTTTGGAAAAGGCAGGAGGCTAGCGGGTAAGCCGTTGGGGGAAAGTTTGACAGGGCTGTATTCTTTGTTCGGAAAAATGGAGAAGGATCTCGGTTCCTCTAGTTCGTCTAAGACCAAGGCAAAGGAATAAAAAAGGTTTGACTGAGTGCGCGATGAAAATCGATATTCGTTTCAGGATGAAGCTTGGCTCTTAAAGGAATAGCTTCCTTCGAGTTCTCTGCCTGCGGGGATTTTGGCTCTGTTTGGTGTGATGTGCCGTGTGGAGTTGGCCGAGGTTGCTCTCAGTTGGTTAAACGAGGAACTTGAATGTCTGGGCCAATGAGGAGAATACTGTGTTTGGAGTAGGACTGCACTCGGCTGATGAACTGCTTGAGCTGTTGGCGCTGGTTCGCTGTTAAGACTTGCAGGGCGGGGGAGTTGAGAAGTTGCTGTTGAATGAGGGTCGCAGGCTTGGCCGGGGATGACATGCTGATGAATTCATCGTCATCCTCTCGTTTTTCCGGGCCGGCAAACATGCCTTCGAGTCCGCTTTTGGGGGTTGGGGTGAGGTGGGTTTGGTATTCACTCTTTTTGAGTTTTGCGAGCTTAGCGGCGTGGGCAATAGCTTCATTGAGCCCGCCGAGGGTGTCGACTAGACCAATTTTTAGGGCATCTTGGCCTGAGTAAACGCGGCCGCCAGCGAGTTTTTCTAGATCGCCTTTGATGCGGTCGCCACGTCCGTCGGTGATGCGCTTTTTGAAGGTGGAGTAAACATCGAGCATCGATTCGCGAATAATCTGGGTCTCGGCCTCGGTGTAAGGGCGGTGGCTGTTCATGATACTGGCGTGTTTTCCGCGTTGGCGGCTGTGCACGGTGATGCCCAGCTTTTCCATTGCGCCGCCTAGGATAAATTTCATGCCAACCACGCCGATCGAGCCAGTGATGGTGCCAGCTTCGGCGAATATTTGATCCGCTCCTGCGCTGACGTAGTAGCCCCCGGAGGCTGCCACTGCCCCCATGGAAGCAACAAATGGTTTGCCAGTTTCTTTCAATTCTTCCGTCGCTTCCCAGAGTACATCACTGGCGAGTGCCGAGCCACCGGGTGAGTTCACTCGCAGCACCAGAGCTTTGCATTTTTCATCTTTAGCGACTTTGAGGATCTCTTTGCGGACGGGGGCGATCGAGGCATCATTGATCTCGCCATCGAGGGCGATCACGGCGATGTAGTCGTGGCGGCGTTTTTTTGATTTTCCCGATTGAAAGGCGAGTTTCATGATGTCCATAAAGCTGTCGATTTTGGGGCCATCGAGATCGGGCATTTTGTAGGATCGATCAAACTCGGTGTCATCGCCGTAATGCTCGCGGATGGTTTTGATGAAGTCCGTGCGGTATTGGAGGTGGTCCACCAGCTTGAATTCTTGAGCGGCCTTCGGGGTGATGTGTCCTTGGTCGATCATCTTGTGTAGGGCTGAGGGTTCGATTTTACGTCCTTCGGAGATGAGTTGGAGAATTTGCTGATAGATTGATTCGAATAAAATATCGGACTGCTTCTTTGCGTAGTCGCTGGGGCCTGTGCGGTAGAATGTTTCTCCTGCGCTTTTGAAGTCTCCGATGTGGATGACCTCGACTTGGACACCGAGTTTATCGAGCAGTCCTTTAAAATACATCGACTCCGAATACATGCCGGTGAGCGTGATGTTAGCTTGTGGTAGCAGGGTGAAATGGTTGGCGACTGAGCCGACCACTGCACTGCCATTGCTCAGGCTTTCCGTGTAATACCAGACATCCTTACCGGCAGCGCGGACAGCTTTGAGACAGCGGCGGATTTCCTGAATCTGGGCGAGGTTGATCCCCGCGCCTCCGAGATCGAGCACGACGCCTTTGACTTGATCATCGGTGGCGGCCGCCTCCAGGCTGCGGACCACATCATAATGCGTCAGTGGTCGGCGGGCATCACTGTTCAGTCCACCGAGGTCGAGTAGTCCACCGGAGACCTGTCCGCTTTCCGTGATCTGACCTTCAAGATCGTAAACGGCGATGATTTGTTTTTTCTCCGCCGCATGGGCCAGGATGAGAGAAAGCGAGAAAAAGAAAGCGGTAAGTAACTTCATGCGGAGAAGATGGATGCTTAGCGCTGGGAAGTCCAATCATAAGATCGGTTTCAAAGATGGACCTATTGGATCTCCAAATACAGTGGTGTGTTGGGTGGTAGTGGGGGCAGATGGAGTCCTGTGCTGGGAAGGCGGTCTTGTTGTTCGGTGACTTTGACGTCGCTGCCTAGTTGGTCCGTGAAGGTGAGCTTCTTGGTGTGACGGTGGAGCCATTTCAGGGCGTCGTCCGGAATTTGGACCTGCACATTTTTCAGGGTCTGGGTATTGTGGCAGTTGACCACCACGAGAAATGCCTGACCGCTTTCGGAGTCATGCCGGAGGAAGGCGTAGAGCCAGTGGCCGGAGTGGTCTTCTCCATCGAGCCTGCCAAATTGTGCATTGTCTTGGTTGGCGTGATTGAGACCGTAGAATTCTCCACGGGTGAAGGCGGGCTTGCTGCAGAGCTTGAGGAGTCTGCCGTAAAAGGCGCGGAGGTCTTTTTGTTGATCTGTTAGTTTTGCTCCGTCGTATTTGTGGTCGTTCACCCAAGGGACGAGGGCGGGCATCGACCAGTAATCAAAGATGCTGGTGCGGGCGTCGTCGCCGCCAAAGCCTTCGGCTCCTTTGGCCTCTTCTCCTACTTCCTGGCCATTGTAGATCATGTTAGGCCCTCGACCGAGACCGAAAATGATGGCTGAAGCGGTGCGCCCGACGTCCATACAGGCGCCTCCCCAGGTTTTGGACGAGGCGATCCTGACTTCATCGTGGTTAGCGGCGTAGCGGACGACTTGATGGAAATGCGGGCTGAATGGGTTGGCCGCTTTATCGATATCGTTAGCCCATTTTCCCTCTCCCTGAATATGCATGACGGCCTCGTAGGTGGGGCCGTCATAAACGGCATTGAAGCCGGAGTTCAGCAGGGCATCGAGGGCGTTGCTGGCGGTGAGTTTTGCGGGGTCTCCATCGTAGGCTTCGGCCATGAAGTAGGCTTCAGGATTGCGCTGGCGGCATCGGCGCAGTTGCCAGCGCCAGTAATCCATCGGGATGAGGTGGGCCATATCCACTCGAAATCCATCCACGCCCATGTGTTGCCAGTGGCTAAGGATGGCATTCATTTTTTGCCAAGTGTCCGGCGTGTTTTCCAGAATAGTGTCTGGTCCGGGAAGGGGGGCTACGCCGCTGTGTGGCGGGCCGAGTGTGAAGTTGTGGCCGTAGTTAAGCTTGATGGTTTCATACCAGTCATGGATGGATGGTGACCAAGTGATGGCGTTGTTTCCTGTGACTCGTCCAAATTTACTTTCGGGCTCGTAGGGGGCGTGGCCTCCATCGGCGGTGGGAAGTTTCAGAGGTGGGCCGCCGCCGGGGTGGAGATTGCCGAGGTAGTAGAAGTTGTTGTTGGGTTCGAAAAAATGGGAGGTGTCGTCGTTAGTGCCGAAGCTGAGGTCGGGCCGGATATCGCTGCTGTAGGAGCGGGCGACGTGGTTAGGTACGAAGTCGATGATTGTCTTCAGCTTGTGTTTTTTGATGCGTTTGAGAAGAGATTTGAACTCATCGAGCCGTTTGGTGGGATCGACGGCGTAGTCTGGGCAGACGTCAAAGTAGTCGCGGATGGCATAGGGGCTTCCTGCGAGGCCTTTGAGAATGGCGGGGTCATCGGCGGGCCGATCAGGGTAGGCTGTGCCGGAGGCTTGCGCGATCACCCCGGTGAGCCAGATGTGGGTGATGCCGAGGTCTTTGATCGATTTCAGCGCGGCGTCATTGATGTCGTTAAATTTACCACAGCCGTTTTCCTCGATGGAGCCGTGGGGTTTACGGGTCTCATTGGTATTGCCAAAATGGCGCACCATGAGTTGGTAAATATGCGGTCGGGTTGTTTGTTCCACGGCGGTAAGGTGAGGGTTAGTAGAGAGGTGGTTGATTGAGTTCTAGCCAGTTGTTTAAAATTTCCACGGCTGCGGCTTGATCAATGATGGCGCGTTGGCGTTTGGCTTTGCTTTTTTTATGCATCCCTACTTCGTGAAGTTTTTCGTTAGCGGCGACGGTGGTGAAGCTTTCATCACAGAAATGTAAGGGTAGCTCTGGCAGGCGGGCCCGAATTTTTTTGCCAAACTTACGGACTTTGATGGCGGCAGGGCCTTCGTTGCCATCGAGCCGGATAGGGAGGCCTAACACGAGTTGTTTTACTTGCCGATCGGCGACGATTTCTGCAATGCGCTCGATCGGGTCACCGCTCTTCATTTGGATGGTTTCCACGGGGTGCGCAAGAATACCGGCTGCATCTGTGGCGGCGATGCCGATGCGGGCATCACCGTGGTCGATGGCGAGGATGGGGTGGTCGTTAAGCATGATGAGTCAGCATCAGTGAAGATCTTCAGAGAGAAGAGGCATTAGGTTTTTAATAGCATCTGCCTGATGGCGGTTGGCGATGAGTAGAGCGTCATCGGTCTGCACCACGATGAGGTCATCGACTCCGAGGAGGGCGACTTTGGAGTTTTTTCGAGCGTTGAAAACGATGTTGTTTTCGCTGTCGATTTCGGCGAGGTCGGTGTTGGTCTGGTTGTTTTCTCCCTGGGTGTCGAGGTATTTGGCGATGGATATCCAGGAGCCGACGTCGTCCCAGTCGAAGGTGGCTTCGATGTTGAGGACACGGGAGGCATTTTCCATCAGCGCGTAATCGATCGAGATGGGTGTGAGGGTGGGGAATTTTTCAGCCACGGTTTGTTTGATATCAGTGGACTCTTTGATTTCTCCGATGAACTGGGCAAGCTCTGGCGTGTGCTGGGCGAGTTCTGCGGTGACAGTGGGCACGGACCAGATGAACATGCCGGCATTCCATGCGAAGTTGCCTTGGCGGAGAAAGGTTTCGGCCAGTTCAGGGTTGGGTTTTTCGCGGAAGCGGGTGACCTCGAATGGCTCGTTATCGAGTGCTGGGCCGTCGATGCTGGCGGGGGTGCCGCGCTCGATATAGCCGAAGGACGGGCACGGCCAGGTGGGCTTGATGCCGATGGTGACGAGGGCTTGGTTGTTTTCTGCCGCAGTGAGGGCATCAGCCATGACGGATTGGAAGGCGTCTACGTCAGTGATGAGTTGATCCGAGGGCAGCACGACCATGGTGGCCTCGGGGTTGCGTGCGGCGACGAGGGCGATGCCCAGAGCCACTGCCGGAGCGGTGTCTCGTTTGGCGGGCTCGGCAAAGATGTTTTCGGCGGGTAGCTCGGACGCCACTTCACGGACGGCGCTTTCCTGGAGGGTGTTGGTTAAAATAAGGATGTTTTCCTTGGGGATCAACCCCTCGAGTCGGGTGATGGTTTGGTTCAGCAGGGTGGCTCCACCAAAGAGGTTGAGCAGCTGCTTGGGGCGAGCATTGCGTGAGAGTGGCCAAAAGCGGGTGCCGCTACCTCCGGCGAGGATGAGTGCGTAGTGGTTGGTGTTCATGGAGAATAGTGTGGTTTGAGGGGGTCAACATGAAAGAGGATAGTCTGATGGTCAATGCTGGAAGATGGAGGTGATCTGAAATTTATTGTGCCTTCTTTAAATTTTCGCTTTTATCAAGTCGCTTGAGGGGGTAGGGTGGGGGCATGTCACAGGATCAGTCAGATAGAAATTGGGTAGAGACGAGCGCTTCTTTTGCTCCCGCCGTATTAGGTGCGGCAGCTGGTGTTATTGTTTCGGATCTAATGCACCGCGATGCCCGACGGCCCGTTGCGTTTGCACTGGCTGCTATTGGGCTTTGTGCTTTAGCTCCTTCCGCTGTTGGATTTATTACTGATTTGCTGGTGGGGCCTGAGTCGCGGCATGGTTCTCAGAAAACGTTGCGCCGTATTCGGGATGCTGGGGCTGGTGGCGCCGGGACTCTGGATCTTGAGGACGATGAGCAAATGTTTGTCGGCTGATTTTTGAAGGGCCCAATTTTGAAGGGTTTATGTTTTTATGCGCATTTTACTGACAGGTTCCACCGGCAGGCTCGGTGGGGCTTTTTTGTCGCTTTGGGGTCGTGATGGTTCTGATTATGAGCCGCTTGTCCTGAAACGAGATGAGTTGGATCTCAGTCAACCGGCAGAGGTGAAAAATCGGCTGAATGCTTTGTGGAGTGATGGCGGCTTTGATATCATCGTGAATCCTGCCGCTGTGTTAGCGGCTTGTCCGGTGGCGCTGGTGGGTCGTGTGTCTTGGTTGTTCGGGCCATCGGGGCAGGCGTCGCATTTTGATCAGGTGCTGGATCGAGCGATCCAGAAGGAGGATCAGCATTTGATAGGAGATAAATTTTCGGTGCCGACGTATACCCATGACATTGTTCAATGGGTCGAGGTGCTATTGGAGAACCATCGTTCAGGTATCTATCATTTATGCAATACGGGCGACCCTGAGAGCTGGCTGAGTTATGCTCAAAAAGTGTGTGACTTGGCTCAGCGTCATAGCGGTGAAGTGGTGCGAGGTCAGTTCCAGGAAATATTTATCACATCGGCGGATTTCTTCAGAGAGAAAAGGCCGGTGCATACCGCCATGGTTCCTGCTAGGTTGATGGATGAAGGCTTGGCGGCTCCGCGTCATTGGCTGGAGGCCGCTCAGGAATATTTGAAAATACGTTGACCTTCGCAGGTGGAGAGTGCATGGTGTCTTCCTCATGAAATACAAGTTCATTTTCTCTGTATCCTTGCTGGCTCTATCGCTGGTGAGTTGTGATTTTAATCAGCCATTACCAGGCAATGATGTTTATAATCCTCTGAATGCGCCAGGCAGTGGCGGTCAGTTGGGCGTTGTTGACTCGCATGGTCCTTCCATTACGCCCGGTTCGTTTTTGCAAACAAACTCTTCGATGACCGCCTTTTTTGCGAGATTTCCCACCGCCACGGATCAGCCGAGCAAGACGCTTCCCAATTACACCGATGTAAAAGTGATTTCCACCAAGGGGTCTTATGTTAAAGTGGAGGTGGTTAATTCTGGCGATGTTGGTTTTGTTCCTGCTGTGATGTTAGGTGTGAAACGTTCTCCCAATGAAGTGCCGGTTACAGCAGGGCCAGGGGAGATTCCCGTCACTTCTGGGATAGCTACCGAACCTGAAATTTTAGACGTGGATCCTCCTGAGCTCGGCGATCCTAGCCGACCTTCTGAGTAGGTTGGCGTGTCGATTGAGTTATTTGAGCTGGTTGTCTCTTCGTGGGGCAGCCTCTTTTTTTGTTTGGCCTCTGATTGCGGTGGTCAGGTGGGGGGTTTGCTGATAGCTCTACGGTTCAGAACAACCGACTAATCATAATGAGTGAACAATTTTCAGATTTTGGTGAGCGTTTATGTGGCGGCAGCGGCATTGAGGAGTTGATGGAAGATTTGGGCAATGCGATGGCTAAAGGGGGTCCGGATATCCGGATGCTCGGAGGTGGCCAGCCAGCGCACATTCCTGAAGTGAATGCTCTCTGGCGCCGCAGAATGGAAGAGATCATGAGTGATGATGGTGCCTTTGAAAAGATGCTGGCGAACTATGATCCGCCGCGTGGCAATCCTCATTTTCTAGAGGCATTGGCTGAGCTTTTCCGCAGTCATTTAGGCTGGGACGTCACCGCAAAAAACATGGCGATCACCTCTGGTGGTCAAACTGCTTTCTTTTTTCTGTTCAATGCACTTGCTGGAAAATTCAAGGATGGCGGCACGAAGAAAATCCTTCTGCCCCTAGTGCCCGAGTATATCGGATACTCCAATCAATCCGTGGGATCGGATATATTCAGAGCGGTGAAGCCTTGTATCGAAAAGATAGGGGAGCACGATTTTAAATATCGGGTGGATTTTGAGAATCTCCATGTCGGTGAGGACGTGGCGGCTATCTGTGTCTCCCGTCCGACTAATCCGACTGGAAATGTGTTAACCGATCGCGAAATTTCCAAACTCGCCAAGCTCGCTTCTGATCGGGGCATCCCGTTGATTATCGATAATGCCTACGGAGCGCCCTTCCCCAATATTATTTTCACCGAGGCTACGCCGGTATGGGATGAAAACATTGTGTTGACCCTCAGCCTTTCCAAGATTGGTCTTCCCGGCACGCGGACAGGCATTGTTGTGGCCCGAGAGGAGATTGCGGCAGCGGTCTCGTCCATGAGTGCGATCATCGGATTGGCCAATGGAAATATAGGCCAGACCATTATGGAACCGCTGGTGAGCAGTGGTGAGATTCTAAAGCTCAGTAATGAGGTGGTGCAGCCGTATTATATTCAAAAATCCAAGCAGGCGCGGCAGTGGGTTGATGAGGCGTTCAATAGGACTTTGCCCTACCGTGTGCACCTTAGTGAGGGCGCTTTATTTCTCTGGCTGTGGTTTGAAGATCTACCGATCAGCTCGAAAGAGCTATATGAAAGGCTGAAAGCGAGGGGCGTTCTGATTGTTTCCGGGCATTATTTCTTCTTTGGTCTGGATGACTCAGAGCCATGGCGACATCGTGACGAGTGTATCCGCATGACCTTCACGATGGATGAGCATACCGTTAAAGATGGTATCAGGATCATTGCCGAAGAAGTCGCGGCAGCTTACGAAGTCTTGAAGTCTTGAAGTCGCTGAAAGTAGGGGTTGCAAAGAAAAAGAGCGG
>CAYNNY010000003.1:29002-34821 GCA_964398555.1 uncultured Verrucomicrobiales bacterium | reverse complement strand
GAAGTCTTGAAGTCGCTGAAAGTAGGGGTTGCAAAGAAAAAGAGCGGCAGGTCTTACCCTACCGCTCTTCACACCTACGATCCCAATCCGAGGATCATTGCTGATCATTCGGATTGTGTTTTATTTTATGAAGCCTTTGCCAGACCTCCCGAAAGAGGGTCGGGCATTGGTTCCTCTTTTCTATGCAATGCTTTTCGCATTTTGGCAAGGGCAATATTTTGTAATTGCCTAATTCTTTCGCGAGTGACGCTAAATTCAACGCCGACCTCTTCCAAAGTCATCGGTTTTTTACCGTTCAAGCCGAAGCGGGCATCGATAATCCGGTGCTCGCGCTCATCGAGAATTTCGAGTAATTCACCGAGTTCTCCACGCATGGTTTTGGTATCGAGTGCCTCGTAGGGATCTACGGCACGCTCGTCTCCAATCATATCGCTGTATTCTCCGCTATCGTCTTCGTAAACGGGTGCGTTGAGTGAGGTTGGGCGTTTTGAGGCACGCTTGAGGAGAGCCAGTTTGCGGCGTGGGATACCGAGTTCTTCAGCAAGCTCGTCCTCTGTAGGCTCCCGGCCAATCGATTCGGCCATCATGTTTGAGATCCGGCGCATCCGAGCGATTTTATCGACCATGTGCACCGGTAGGCGGATGGTTTTGCTCTGGTTGGCCAGGGCGCGTTTGATGGATTGTTTGATCCACCACGAGCCATAGGTGCTGAGCTTTCCTCCCTTGTTGGGATCGAATCGCTCCACGGCCTTCATAAGGCCAATGTTTCCTTCGGAAATGAGGTCGGCGAGTGGTAGGCCGTAGCTGCTGTAGTCTTGAGCGATTTTGACGACAAGACGCAGGTTAGCGCGGATCATGTGAGAGCGAGCCTTTTTGTCGCCTTTTTTGATCCTAGCCGCGAGAACTACCTCCTCAGCAGGGGTGAGCAAGTCGGTTTTAGCGATTTCGCGCAAATAGAGGCGAAGGCTGGTGTCTGATTCAAATTTGGACATAATTGTATTTTGGTTTAATGGTTGCGGATAAAGAGTGAGAAAGTGAGGTGAATGATTCAAACGCCTGTTTCGTAAACTTTTTGTTATGTGATGGTCTTCATATAGTTAAACGTCATCGAGGGTCATTTTTTTCATTAAAATGTGTTCACTTTGTAAAACGTTGTCTCTTAAGTATGAGATGTATTAATGGGGAAATTATTCATTATTATTTTAGAATGATTCTAAACTACTGGTATTCAGTGACTTGAGATTTTCTATTTGTGGGTTAACATTCTGGATCATTTGGTGTTGGGCATGACTCCGTGGAGACGAAAGGTTGACGTCGGGGAGTATTTCATGGCTCCTGAAAAGAACTATTATAATGGTGAGTCCAATTCGGAAGTTGATGCTTTAAACGGCCGTATGGCTCTTTTTACATCAGAACTCACATCATGAGCTTCCGGTCCAATGTGCGGTATTGGATGGCTTCGAGGATGTGTTGAGGTTGGATGTTTGGGCATGCTTCGAGATCCGCTAAGGTGCGCGCTACTTTGAGGATGCGGTCGTAGGCCCGAGCTGAGAAATTGAGTTCCGTCATGGCATGTTCCAAATATCCCGACGCGGTGGCGTCAATTTGACAAAACTCACGCATGAGTTTTCCCGACATTTCCGAGTTGGTAGAGGTCTTGGTTTGTTGCTGGAACCTTTCTTCTTGAATTAATCGGGCTGCTTGCACGCGCTCCCGAACGACGGATGAGGTTTCACCTGTTTGATCAGAGGCGAGGTCTTTGTATTCCACCAGCGGGACTTCGACGTGGATATCGATTCGATCCAAAAGGGGGCCTGAAATGCGTTGTCGGTAATTTTCTATTTCTCGAGGAGAGCATCGACATTCACGTTTCAAATCTCCGTAGTATCCGCACTTACAGGGGTTCATGGCACAGATCAGAGATACATTGCTGGGGAAGGTGACGGTGCCGGCGGCACGCGAAATGGTGACGTGGCCGTCTTCGAGTGGTTGCCTTAAAACTTCGAGGGTTTGGCGACGAAATTCAGGGAGTTCATCGAGAAAAAGAATGCCGTTGTGGGCGAGGGATACTTCGCCTGGGCCTGGGTTTGTTCCTCCGCCTAGCAGTCCGGCATCGGAGATGGTGTGGTGGGGTGATCGGAACGGGCGCGTGACGATGAGAAAATTGTCTTTATCGAGGAGTCCCGAGATGGAATGGATTTTGGTGGCTTCGATGGCTTCTGACTCTGTGAGGTCGGGCATGATCGTGGGCAAGCGTTTCGCGAGCATGGATTTTCCGGTTCCGGGCGGGCCGACCATGAGTAGATTATGAGCGCCGGCTGCCGCCACCTCGAGCGCACGTTTGACTTGATGTTGTCCTTTGACATCTTCCATGCCGACTTCGTAATGGCGGCGCGAATCGAAGAGTTGTTTGCGATCCTGAGAGACAGGTTGGAGGAGTCGTTGTCCGGTGATGAAATCCCATGCTTCGCGTAGGTTTTGGACTCCGTAA
The DNA here is from genome assembly GCA_964398555.1 of uncultured Verrucomicrobiales bacterium. Taxonomy (GTDB): domain Bacteria; phylum Verrucomicrobiota; class Verrucomicrobiia; order Verrucomicrobiales; family Akkermansiaceae; genus Oceaniferula. Next base: position 32,330 of record CAYNNY010000003.1, on the reverse strand, counting down.
ACTTCGAGTCCTTCCACGATGGCGGCTTCGGCGGCATTGGCAGCTGGGATGATGAGGCGGGTGCGACCTCTCTTTTTCGCTTCGAGTGCCATGGGGAGGACTCCTCGGATGGGGCGCACCATGCCATCGAGTGCTAATTCCCCCGCGATGCAGTAGAGTTCGGGATTTTGCACCAGATCATCACCTCCGGTTTCAGCTAGGGCCAGGGCGATAGGTAGGTCGTATCGAGGGCCTTCTTTTCGGATATCGGCAGGTGCAAGATTTACCGTCTTCACGCCCCTTGCGCAATTAAGAGCTGAGTTACTTAATGCGGCAGAGACCCTTTGCGCGCTTTCTCGGACGGCAGCATCGGGGAGCCCAACAATGTTGATTTGAGGTTTTTCCGAGTTGTGGGCACTGACCTCCACTTCGACTTCGATGCCGTCCACGCCGAGGAGGGCGGATGAGTATAGTCTGACAATCATAATTGTCTGGATAGACTAACGAAATCATGTGATAGGTAAAGGATGAATATCAGAATTGAATGGAATAGTTAGAATTCGCAGTTTCCGGGGGTGCGGGCGAAGGGGATGACGTCGCGGATGTTTTTCATGCCGGTGGCAAACATGAGCATGCGTTCGAAGCCCATGCCGAAGCCCGCGTGTGGGCAGCTCCCGTATTTTCGGAGGTCGAGATACCAATCGTAATCTTCTTCACGGAGGTTGTGTTCTTTCATATTGGCGAGGAGGACGTCGAGTCGTTCTTCGCGCTGGGCACCGCCGATGATTTCCCCAATTCCTGGCACGAGAAGATCCATGGCGGTGACAGTTTTTCCATCGTCGTTAGTGCGCATATAGAATGGCTTCACGCATTTGGGGTAGTTGTAAACGGTGATAGGGCCCTTGAAGTGTTCTTCGGTGAGGAAGCGTTCGTGCTCGGATTGGAGGTTGACGCCCCACTCGACGGGGTAAGCAAATTTTTTGCCACATGCGGCGAGTATCTCAACGGCTTCGGTGTAGGAGACGCGCTTGAATGGTTTCTCGGCGACAAGCTCAAGGCGTTGGCGGAGGGATTTATCCACAAATTTGCAGAAGATATCGAGGTCTCCCTCGTTATTTTCGAGCGCGTCTTGGACGAGGTATTTGACAAACTCCTCAGCGAGATCCATATCGCCCTCGAGATCGCAGAAGGCCATTTCAGGTTCGATCATCCAGAACTCTGAGGCGTGGCGTGTGGTGTTGGAGTTTTCTGCGCGGAAGGTGGGTCCGAAGGTGTAGATGTTCGAGAGCGCGGTGGCGAAGGTTTCCCCTTCTAGTTGACCGCTGACGGTGAGGTAGGTGGCCTTTTCAAAGAAGTCGTTTTTGAAGTCTTGAGCTTTTTTGTTGGGAGCTTGGCTGGGATCGAGTGTGGTGACGCGGAACATTTCCCCAGCGCCTTCGCAGTCGGATGCCGTGATGATGGGGGTGTGGACGCAGGTGAAATCGCGTTCGTCGAAGAAACGGTGCACCGCCAGAGCCATGCGGCTGCGCATGCGGAAAACGGCGCCGTAGAGATTGGCGCGGGGGCGGAGGTGGGCGATACTGCGGAGGAACTCAGGGGTGTGTCCTTTTTTCTGCAGCGGGTAATCGGCAGCGGCCTCGCCGATGAGTTCCACCTCAGTGGCGTGGATTTCCCACTTTTGCCCTTTGCCTGGGGATTCGACAAGTTTTCCGGTGATACCGACGGCAGCTCCTGTGGTCATTTTGGCAATGTCATCGTAGCCGGGGATGCCGGCGTCCGCGATGCATTGGATGTTGGCGAGGCAGGTGCCGTCGTTCATTTCCAGGAAGGAAAAGCTTTTGTTGTCGCGGCGGGTGCGCACCCAGCCTTTGATGGTGATGGGGTCTTGGGCAACCTCGCTACGGAGGGCATTTTTAATAAGTGTTCGCATGGATGAGATAAGAGAGAAAAAGAGGCCTGGCGTCAAGGGTGCTTCATGTTGATGTGATGAATTATTTTTGCTCGATTGACATTTTGTTTGCTGTTTGATAGATTGTCTTCTTCACGATGAAAATTAAATCTTACCTCTACTCTGGATGTATCGCCCTGACTGTGGCGATGATGCCCACTCTCGCATGGTCGGCTGAGTCCTCCACTTCCTCCGATTCGTCAGCCGCAAGTAATGCCATCATCGTGCTGGATGCTTCTGGCAGTATGTGGGGGACGGTTCGTGGCGAAACCAAAATAGATGTGGCGCGTCGGGCGATTCGTCAACTTGTCAGAGAGTTACCTAAAAATACTCAGTTGGGTTTGGTTGCCTATGGGCATCGGCGGAAGGGTGACTGTGCGGATATTGAGCTTTTGATTCCGCTGCAAAAGTTGGATGCTGAAAAATTCATGGGGAAAGTGGATTCGATCATGCCCAAGGGAATGACGCCGTTGACCAGTGCGATTGAGTTTGCCGCAGAGAGTCTGGCATTTAAAGAGCAAAAGGCGACGGTGATTTTGGTGTCAGATGGTAAAGAGACCTGCCATCGTGACCCCTGTGAGGTTGCCAAAAAGCTGGAAGAGTTAGGTGTCGATTTTACAGCGCATGTGATCGCTTTTGATTTATCGGAGAAAGATGCCAAGTCCATTGAGTGCATTGCGAAGAACACAGGGGGTCAGTTTCTCAAAGCCAACGATGCGGGGACGCTGACGGATGCGCTTCAGATGGTTCTGGAAAAAGAGGATGAGAAAGAGGAGGTGAAATTGGACCCGGCTACGGTGAAGGGGCCGGGTAGCGTTCCTGCGGGATCTGAATTCAAAGTGGAGTGGACAGGCCCGAACAACAAAGGTGACTACATCACGATTGTCCCTAAGAATATGGAAGATGGAAAATATAAAAATTACACCTACACACGCAATGGTAGTCCGGTGAAGTTGACGGCCTTGATGGATGTGGGGCCAGCGGAGTTACGCTACATGACGGCAAAAGCGGGGAAGGTTCTGGGGCGTGCGGATATCGAAATCACTCCCGTAGCGGCCACCTTAAAAGCGGTTGAGAAATGTGCGGCGGGCAACACGGTGAAGATCGAGTGGACGGGTCCAAATAACCCGCGTGACTACATCACCATCGTGCCGAAGGCGTTGGAAGATGGGAAATATCTGAAATACAGCTACACAAAAAATGGCGAGACGCTCAAGGTGGAAGCTCCAATGAAAACCGGCGAATGTGAGATTCGCTATATGAGCGGGCAGGGGGACAAGGTGCTTGGACGACGTGATCTTTTAGTGGAGGAAGCTGGGGTGACATTAAAAGCGATTGAAAAATGCGCGGCGGGCAACACGGTGAAGATCGAGTGGACGGGTCCAAATAACCCGCGTGACT
>CAYNNY010000003.1:20940-28902 GCA_964398555.1 uncultured Verrucomicrobiales bacterium | reverse complement strand
GCGGCGGGCAACACGGTGAAGATCGAGTGGACGGGTCCAAATAACCCGCGTGACTACATCACCATCGTGCCGAAGGCGTTGGAAGATGGGAAATATCTGAAATACAGCTACACAAAAAATGGCGAGACGCTCAAGGTGGAAGCTCCAATGAAAACCGGCGAATGTGAGATTCGCTATATGAGTGGACAGGGGGACAAAGTGCTAGCCCGGCGTAAAATCATGGTGGAAAAGGCTGAGGTTAATTTAAAAGCGAATCCAGAAGCTCTGGTTGGGGCTGTCGTGCAAATTGAGTGGACAGGTCCAAATAACGCGAGAGACTATATCACGATTGTGCCAGTGGGTACTCCCGAGGGGAAATACAAAGGCTACACCTACACCAAAAAAGGCTCGCCGATGAAGGTGAAAGCTCCCGCCAAAGAGGGGGCGTGCGAAGTTCGTTATGTGGCGGGGCAAGATGGTGCGACCTTGTTTAGTGTTCCGCTGATGATTAAGCAAATCGAGCCAGAGGCCGAAGATGAAAACGAGACTGAAAGTGAGTGATGTTCTCGCCTCAGAGCTATTCTACGTGGTGATTCGGCGTATCGGAAGTTTCTCAGATTTAAAATATAAATAAACCTTGCAATTGGGTCGGTCGTCGCTAGCTTCGCCGCCCCATGGCCAAATCAAAAGGTACAGCAAAAACCCGTAAGGCCGTCGCCAAACGATTCAAGGTGACGGGCACAGGGAAGATCCTGCGCCGGAAACAAGGAAAACGCCACATTCTTACAAAGAAGAGCCCAAAGCGGAAACGCAATTTGGGTAAGGCAACTCTTGTTTCTGCAGCAGATATGAAAGCCGTTAGGGCTTCTCTTCCGTTTGCCTAGTTAACGAGAATCGGCGTCGACCACGCCAACCACCCGCATCACGGGTGGCCCTTACGCAGCCTTCCCGGCGATCTAAATCATAGTGAACCGGGACCGAATGGACGAGACTGCGGAGGATATGAAAATAACCGTCCGTTCCAGAACATAAAGACATGCCAAGAGCAACCAACAGCCCAGCCAGTCGCAAACGCCGGAAGCGCACTCTCAAGCGCGCCAAAGGATTCCGCGGCTTCCGCTCGAAACTCTATAGATACGCCAAGGACGCCGTCCGTAAGGCTCGTTTCTATGAGTATCGTGACCGTAAAAAGCGTAAGGGACAGTTCCGTCGCCTGTGGATTCAGCGTATCAGCGCTGGCACCCGTGCCCAGGATCTGACTTACTCACGCTTCATCGAAGGCCTTAAGGCCGCAAACATCGAGGTGGACCGCAAGATTCTTGCCGACCTCGTTGTGCACGATATCGATGTATTCAACACCATCGTTGAGCAGTCCAAGGCCGCACTCGCAGCCAAGGTCGCTTAATTGACGAGCGACAACAATAAAAATTCAACGGCCATGAGGATCATTCCTCATGGCCGTTTTCTTTGGGCACTAGTCCTTTCTGGTCAGCTCCACAAAGACGTCTTCGAGCGTGGCTTGGTGACGGTAGATGGTGCGGACGGGCCAGCCGTATTGGCTGGCGAGATTGGCAATGCGCTCCCGGCTGTCGGTGCCAGAATCTACGTAAACCGAGAATTTTGTCCATTCGTCGCCCGAGTCTTCTTGGATGACTTTTTTGACGTGGTCGAGTCGGGCAATGGCGGCGGAGGTGGTTTCGGCGTCCGCGTGGAGTTCGACGGTGATTTTTCCGGCGGCTCGCATGTCGTTGATCAGTTCAGTGGGGGAGCCGGTGGCTTTGATTTTCCCTTCGTCGACGATGATGACGTGGTTGCAGGTCATTTCCACCTCATGCAGGATGTGGGTGGAGATCATGATGGTGTGGTTTTCTCCCAGTTGCTTGATCAGGTTACGGATCGAGCGGATTTGGTTGGGGTCCAGACCATTGGTCGGTTCGTCGAGGATGAGGAGGTCGGGTTTATGCACTAGGGCATCGGCCAGTCCGACGCGTTGACGGTATCCTTTGGAGAGAGTTTTGATCATTTTCCTGCGAACGTGGGTGAGGCCGCAGAGGTCCATGGCTTCGCCGATGTGACTACGGGCATCGTGACCGCGCAAGCCTTTCAGGTGGGCGCGGTAGCGGAGGTATTCGCGGACCCGCATTTCGCTGTAGAGCGGCACGTTTTCTGGCATGTAACCGATTTTTTGTCGGGCTTTAAGTGATTCGCGGAAAATATCGTATCCGGCGACGCGGGCGCTGCCGGAGGTGGCGGGCAGGTAACCTGTGAGCATGCGCAGGGTGGTTGTTTTTCCGGCTCCATTGGGGCCTAGAAATCCGACGATATTGCCGGATCCGACATTGAAGGATATGTCTTTGACGGCTCGGTGCCGTCCAAATTGTTTGCTGAGGTTGTGGACTTCGATCATAGGGTGAAAAAAATTAAGTAGGCGTGTGAATTGCTTTGGCTATAATGGGCCGGTTTTAGTTACGAAAATGTCGCAAAAATCTGCGTTGCGCGTTGACTCTGTGGGGGCGTGCCAGTAATTACACCCAAGTTTCGGCACGCACCAAGTACGAAAACAGGATAACCCATCAATTTTTCAATTTTATCAGTCATGAAATCATCGGTATCAGCCCGCTTCAATGCAGAATTACTAGAGCAGAACTATGATCAATGGTGTCAGGACCCTCAGTCCGTGGATGGCGATTGGGCCATGTTTTTTGAAGGGTTTGAGCTTGGCGTTGCCCAAATTAAACAACGTGGCGAGGCTCCGGCCGCTCCGGCAGCATCAGCAAGGATCACTACGGTGGATGATTTGGACGATGAGTTTTTGAACTTTCGAGGTAAAGTGGTCGGTATGGTTTACGCCTACCGCGCACTTGGGCACACTCAGGCGCATCTCAACCCACTGGACTCAGCGGGGGATGAAAATCCTGATTTGCTTCTTTCCGAGCTTGGTCTGCATGATGAGGATTTTTCCCGTAAGGTCTCGACGCGATTTTTTCGCAATAGTGAGAAGATGACGCTCGGTGAGCTTTATGCGGAACTCAACGAGGTCTATTGTGGTTATATTGGATTTGAGTTCATGCACATCCATAACTCGGAAGTGCGGAATTGGCTCCGATTGCGCATCGAAAACCGCACCGTGGATCAGGAGAGCTTTAAGTTCGATAAGTCGCAGGTGCTGCGCTGGCTCTTGGAGGCTCAGATGTTCGAGTCGTTTTTGGCGAAGAAGTTCCTCGGTGAAAAACGATTTTCTCTTGAAGGTGGCGAGTCTGCCATCGTGGTACTCAATACCATTTTGCAGCAATGTCCTAGTTCGGACGTGCTTGAGATCGAGCTCGGCATGGCTCACCGTGGTCGTCTTAACGTGCTACGTAATTTCTTGCGCAAGTCACTGACCACGCTGCTTTATGAGTTCACTCCGAACTACGAGCCCGACCTCGTGGCTGGTGATGGCGATGTGAAATACCACCTTGGCTACCAAGGTGTGCGTGAGCTTCCCGATGGCGATGTGCGTGTCAGTTTGGCCGCGAACCCAAGTCACCTCGAGGCAGTGAATGCCGTGGTGGAAGGGAAAGCAAGAGCTCGTCAGCGGATGATCGCGGACGATGGCACGGAGGCGAATCGCAAAAAAGTCTTGCCCATTCTCCTGCACGGAGATGCCGCCTTTGCCGGTCAAGGCTCTGTGGCGGAAGTGCTGAACCTTTCCCAGCTTCCCGGTTACCGCACCGGTGGCACCATTCACCTGATCATTAACAACCAGATCGGCTTCACGACCATGCCAGAGGATGCTCGCTCGTCGCATTATGCCACGGACGTTGCCAAGATGATCGAGGCACCCATCATTCACGTCAATGGTGAGAAGCTTGAAGAGCTTGTCTGGGCTTCAATGATCGCGATGGAGTTCCGCCAGAAGTTTGGTCGGGACATCGTCATCGATATGTATTGCTACCGTCGCCAAGGCCACAACGAGGCTGATTTGGCGGCATTCACCCAGCCGCATACCGCTAAAAAGATCAGCGCTCGCCAGCCTATTGGTGATTTGTATAAAGCTGAATTGGTGGAAGAGGGTTCCCTAACTCACTCGGAAGCCGATGCCGTTCAAGCCTCTGTCGCGCAGGAACTCGATGAGGGATATGATCGGATGGTGAAGCACATGGAGGCCGAGGATCGGACAATTTTCAGTGGCTCTACCGCCGAGCCACAGCCGAAGTTTAGTCATGATCCCGTGGCGACGGGAATCAGTCAGGATGTCTTGCAACACGTTGGCAAGGTGTTGACGACGATTCCAGATGAATTCAATTTACACCCGACCTTGGCCAAGCGCTTCATCCCTCGCCGTAAGGAGGCCTTGGGAGATGGTGGCACCTTTGACTGGGCTTTTGCCGAGTCGTTGGCATGGGGATCTCTTTTGATGGAAGGCACGCCGATCCGACTGTCCGGTCAGGATGTCCGCCGTGGCACCTTCAGTCAGCGCCACTGCGTGTTCTATGATTCTGAAACACGGGAACGTTATTTCCCGCTGAGACATCTCTCTGATGATCAATCGACATTTTGTGTCTATAATAGCCTACTTTCCGAAGCCGCTGTGTTAGGCTTTGACTATGGCTACTCGCTCGGTTGTCCTGAAATGCTGATTATGTGGGAGGCCCAGTTTGGTGATTTTGCCAATGGCGCCCAAGTGATTATCGATCAGTTTATCTCATCGGCCGAGTCGAAATGGCAGACACCAAGTAGCTTTGTGATGTTGCTTCCCCACGGCTATGCCGGAATGGGACCCGAGCACTCTAGTGCTCGTCTTGAGCGATTCCTCCAGCTCTGCGCGGAGAAAAACATTCAGGTGGCCAACCTGACCACACCTGCCCAGTACTTCCACGTTTTACGGAGGCAGAAAAAACGCTCCTTCCGCAAGCCTCTCATTCTGATGACCCCGAAAAGCCTGCTCTCGCGTCCCGAAGCTGTCTCGACAGCTGAAGACTTTCTCGAGGGTTCCTGCTTTCAGGAGATCCTTCCCGATGTGGTTGATTTCAAAAAGCCCAACAAGGTAAACCGGATTATTTTCTGCACCGGTAAGGTCTTCTACGATCTGGCCAAATACAGGGACGATCATAAGATCACCAACACGGCGATCATTCGTGTGGAGCAGCTCTACCCGCTCAACACAGCCATGCTTGAGCTGCTTGCAGGTCAGTTCCCTAAGGTGAAAAACTGGGTTTGGGCTCAGGAAGAGCCCCGCAATATGGGTGCTCGATCCTACATCACTCCCCGACTTCAGGAGCTGTTTGGCATCACCATCAAATACGCGGGCCGCAAGGCGTCCTCCAGCCCAGCAGCAGGTTCCAAAGCGATGCATATTCGCGAACAGAATCATTTACTCACGCAGGCATTCGAGGTTTAATCCTCAAAGGCTTCTCATTTTACACCACCGATTATTTCCACTCACACTCATTTCCCATGGCTACTGAAGTTAAAATTCCAAACGTAGGAGAGTCCATCACCTCCGCGAATGTTGCCCGTTGGCATAAACAAGATGGAGAAGCTGTCGCTAAAGGCGAAGTTGTCCTCACCATCGAAACCGATAAAGTTTCCAACGATCTCGAGGCCGAAGTCGACGGTGTCCTCAAAATTCTCGTGCAAGAAGGCGAGGAAGTGGACATAGGCAGCGTTGTCGCCACCATTGAGGAGGCTGCTGTGGGGAAGATTCAAGAGCCAAGAATCAAGAGTCAAGAGGTTGCTACTCCAAGCTCGTCAGCTACGTCAGCCACTTCTTCGGCTGAAGGCAAAGTGATTGATATCCTGGTGCCGGCGGCTGGTGAGTCGATCACTTCCGCAAACATTGGCCTCTGGCATGTTGAGAATGGGGCTTCTGTTTCCAAAGGTGATATTCTTGTGACTTTGGAAACGGACAAAGTTTCCAATGAACTCGAAGCGGATGAAAATGGTGTGATTCATATCATCGTGCCCGTGGGTGAAGAGGTGAATATCGGCACTGTGATTGCATCGCTGACTGTTGGGGGTGCTGGCGCACCAGAGTCAAGAGTCAAGAAGCAAGAAGCAAGAGCTGTGGTTGAGAAGGTTGCTACTCCTGCTCCCTCCACGAGGCCTGCTCCTAAAGCTCGCATCAAACCCGATCTGTCAGTTACCCCATCCACATCTCAGCGGGCTGGCCAGCCGGTTGTTGAGGACGGCGGACGGACCACTCGTAAAAAAATGAGCATGCTGCGCAGGAAGATTGCCAGCCATCTCGTCAATGCTCAGCAGACCGCCGCGATCCTCACCACCTTTAATGAGGTGGACATGACGGCGATCATGCAGCTGCGTAAAGATGTGCAGGATGGCTTTGTCGCCAAACACGGATGCAAGCTCGGCTTTATGTCGTTTTTCGTGAAGGCTACGGTGCAGGCGCTCAAGGATATCCCATCGGTGAACGGTCGGATCGAGGGTGACGATGTTATCCAAAATCATTTCTACGATATCGGAGTAGCGATCGGCACGGAAAAAGGCCTGGTTGTTCCTGTGGTTCGCGATTGCGATCAGAAAAGTTTTGCCGAAATTGAACAAGGGATTTTAGCTTATGCGATGAAAGCTCAAGAGGGAAAAATGGAACTCTCTGACCTTCAAGGTGGGGTGTTTACCATTTCTAACGGTGGTGTTTACGGCTCCTTGCTCAGCACGCCGATCTTGAACGCTCCACAAAGCGGAATCCTTGGTATGCATACCATTCAGCAACGGCCGGTGGCGATCAATGGAGAAGTCGTCATCCGCCCGATGATGAACCTCGCCCTGAGCTACGACCACCGACTCGTGGATGGCAAAGAAGCCGTCACCTTCCTGATCCGCATCAAAGATTGCTTGGAAAATCCAAGTCGATTGATGTTGGAGATGTAGGTTTTTAGTTTTTTAGTTTTCAGTTAACAAGAATTTCGCTACTCGGGTAACCAGCATGCTCCTAAGCCTGATCAAGAGGATTCATCGCTCTCAGGAGGGATCTGTAAACTGAGAAACTGGCAAACTAAAAAACTAACCAAAAACTTCAACCATGGAATACCTCTTCATCTTTCTCAAAGGCTTCGCCATGGGTGCTGCCAATGTCATTCCTGGAGTTTCGGGGGGGACGGTCGCTTTTATCACTGGGATTTATGAACGGTTGATCGATGCGTTGAAGTCGTTTGACATCAAGGCGATTCGATTACTTTTGAAGTTAGATATCAAAGCCTTGGCCGCGCATGTGGACTTGGCTTTTCTCGCCGCTCTAGGGTCGGGCGTTTTGATCAGTGTGTTCACGTTGGCTAAGGGTCTAAAGTGGGCCTTTGCGGATTACCCTGTGTTGGTGGGAGCCTTTTTCTTTGGCCTGATTTTTGCTTCGATTTTCTCTGTGGGAAAAATGGTAAAATGCTGGAGAGTGACCGAGGTTGTTGCCCTAGTCATAGGCTTGGCCATCGCTGTGGCTCTTGCTTTTTTACCTCCGGCCAATGAGAACACGCATCCAGTTTACCTTCTGGTTTGCGGGATTGCCAGTATGTGCAGCATGATTATTCCGGGTATTTCCGGCTCCTTTATTCTTTTGCTGATGGGGAACTATGAGCTGATCATGCTCGATGCTGTGAATAACCTGCGTCAGCTGAATTTGGCGGAGTCCTTGCCTATTTTGATTCCTGTGGGGATCGGTGCTGTGTTAGGTTTGATTGCCTTGTCGCGTGTGCTTAGCTGGTTGTTTAAACGCTACCACGATACCGCAGTGTCGCTGATCACAGGATTTGTGGCAGGCTCTCTGGTGATTATTTGGCCGTGGAAATCCATCGCGGAATCCGTCACCATCAACGGCAAGGTGAAAGTGATCGCTTGGCAACGGGAGTGGCCTGATTTTTCTCAAGGCAATACCTGGACCGCCATGGCTATCCTAGCTTTCGGCATCGGTCTCATTGTTTTGATGGAAAAGCTCAGTGGTGATAGCCGTGAAGAGGAGGCCTCAAAGTAGGACAGGCATCCCGGCCTGTC
>CAYNNY010000003.1:0-20840 GCA_964398555.1 uncultured Verrucomicrobiales bacterium | reverse complement strand
GGCCTGTCCTACGTTTCAAGTAAGCTCTGCCGCACGAGATCGAGCGCTTTTTGGCTGACAAGCTGTTTGAATGTTTCGCGTCCGTGTGGGTAAAGGGCTTTGGTTGCGAGGGATTTTTCCGCCGTCGCTATGGCAAGCCAGACGGTGCCGACGGGTTTATCTTCGCTGCCGCCGGTCGGGCCTGCGATGCCGGTGACGGCTACGGCGATATCGGCGTGGGAAACAGCCCAAGCGCGCTCGGCCATCATGATGGCGACGGGTTTGCTGACCGCGCCTAAGGTATCGAGCAGCTGCTGGCTCACACCTAACATTTCATGTTTGGCTTCGTTCGAGTAGGTGACGTAGCCGTGGGTGAAGACTCCAGAGGCACCTGAGACGTTGGTGATCCGATTGGCGATCCGTCCTCCGGTGCAGCTTTCCACGGTGGTGAGTTTTTTTCCCGATGCGGTGAGGAGTTTGACAACCACTTCTTCGAGCGATTCTTCGCTAGTGCTGAAGCATTGGGCTGAGAAGGTGGTTTGGGCAAGTGTCGCCGCTTCTTTGACGCTGGCGGGATTACCGATCAGTCGCAGATCAACTTCGCCGGGTCGAGCGCAGTAGCCTATCTCCAGGGAGGGGATTTTAGCAAAGGGATCATTGAGTTTCGCATGAAAATCGCTTTCTCCAATTCCGGTGAACCTGAGAGTTTGAGTAACGCTGTTTCGGTTTGGCGCGCGGAGTCGTGGGATGACTTCGTTTTTTAACATCGGTTGCATTTCCCCTGGAGGACCGGGGAGGAGGAAGAGCGCGCAGGGGTGTTCTCCGCTGAGGTCAGCGGAGGCGTAAATGCCGGGAGCCGTGCCGTTAGGATTGGGTAGTGTTTCCGAACCTTTGGGTTTGAGGGCTTGTTTTTTGTTGTCGTCAGCCATCGGCCGATTGAGCTTTTCGAAGTAGGCTTCGATGGCTTTTAACGCCGCGGCGTCTTCGATCAGTGGTGCATTCAGAACTTCGGCGGCAGCTTCGCGGCAAATGTCATCGCTGGTCGGGCCGATGCCTCCTGTGACGATGACGACATCGCTGCGCGACATGGCATCGCGCAGGGCTGTGGTGATCGCCGGACCATCCGGGACCGTGGTTTGGCGCTGCACACGGAGGCCTATGTTCATCAGTTCAATGCCCATCCATGCCCCGTGGGTGTTGAGTGTGGTGCCGAGCAGAAGCTCGCTACCGGTGTTGATGATTTCAATGTGCATGGGGAATTATTTAACCCAGTAGTGTGCTGCGGGAGAAGAGTGAGACGACGGGGACTCCGTAGTTTTCGATGGCTTCGCGGCCACCTTCTTCGCGATCGACGAGCACGAGGGCAAAGGCGATCTTTCCTCCAGCGGCCTTGATCACATCCATGGCCTTGATGGTGGAGCCTCCTGTGGTGATGACGTCATCGACAATGACGATAGTGTCGCCTTCGGAGAAATTGCCTTCGATCTGTTTGCCTTTGCCGTGACCTTTGGGCTCTTTACGGACGGTGAATACTTGGAGCGGTTTGGCCTCGGATGCAGAGGTCATGCCGACGGCGAGAGAAATGGGATCGGCGCCTAGGGTCATGCCGCCAATGCAATCGACTTCCAGCCCACGATTGGCAAGCTCAGCTTTGACGGTTTCCCAGCCGAGTTTTCCGATGAGGGTGGCTCCGATTGGGTCCATGGCGGTGACCCGGCAATCGATGTAGAGATCGGATTTTTTTCCGGACGCGAGGGTGAAGTCGCCGGTGCGGACAGATTTTTCAAGAAGCAGAGATTTCAGTTGAGCGCGTGTATCGTCGTTGGACATGAGGGGAGTTTAAGCTCTAAATGCTAAATTCTAAACTCTAAATTTGCAACTTTGCATTATTTCAGGGCAAAAAAAGACTGCCAGGAACTGCGGCAATGACGGACAGACTGTGGCTGCTACCTTTCGGTCCTGACCAAATCCATCTGCCGACACTCCACAGCCCTGACAGCGCGGGTTTCTTAATGCTTGCGAGGGGGATTGCAAGCGAGTAATTGGCTTTTTGCCGATTCTTTGCTTTAGGCGGTTTTTGCTTGTTGTCTGATCTGGTAAAGCAGTCCAAGTGCCCGGGTGAGTTTCCACAAAATCATGGTGCAGCCGACGGCGAGAAATACACCGCCGGTGAGAAAGCCAAAGCCGCTAGCTCTACCGGAATCGAAGAAGAGTCCGATCATGGCACTGACGGTCATCAGCCCGATGCCTGTGAACCCAAGCCCGAGGATGATCCCGTAGCTGAGGAATGAGACAAAGGGGCCGCTCCATCGGGAGATGAAGTGACTCGTCTGGCTGAGGAGTTCAGCCTGTTGGTTGTTGACGGTCTTGGCGGTGGGATTGGCTTGCTTATCTGGTTCTGTATTCATAACGCTGCGGAGCGTGGCTGAAGATTATGAAGGTTTGATGAACGGGCGGTGAATAATGGGTGAAAAAATTGGGAGCTTACCACTCGAATCCTAACTTAAACCTGTCCATGAATGCCAAAGGAATTTCTCGAGGTCATGGACGCTGAGGGGGTGTGATTAGACTAAACAATCAACATGCAATCGCCGTAGGAGAAGAAGCGGTATTTTTCTTCGACGGCTTTGGCGTAGGCCTCGAGGATGAGGTCGCGGTTCGCAAAGGCGGAGACGAGCATGATCAGGGTGCTCTGCGGGAGGTGGAAGTTGGTGAGGAGGGTGTCGACGATTTTAAACTCGTAGGGCGGGTGGATGAAAATATTGGTTTCTCCGTTCGATTTTTGAAGTTCTGCGCCGTTGCGTGCGAGGCTTTCGAGCACTCGGGTGCAGGTGGTGCCAGTGGAGATGACGCGGCCGGTGGTGTTTTGTTTGGCGGCATTGATGCGGGTGGCTGTTTCTCCGCTGAGTGAATATCGCTCGGAGTGCATGTCGTGGTCTTTGATGAAATCCGCTTTGACCGGGCGGAAGGTGCCTACGCCGACGTGGAGGGTGAGGAAGGCGTGGTTGATCTCGGAGAGCATTTCGGTGGTGAAGTGGAGTCCGGCGGTGGGGGCGGCGATGGCTCCTTCTTCGCGGGCGAAGGTGGTTTGGTAGCGGTCGCGGTCGGCGCGGTCACTTTCTCGGTTCATGTAATGGGGGAGGGCGAGTTGGCCGTGCGTTTCTTCATCGACTTCGCGATCCCAGCGGATGATCCGGTTGCCATTTTCGAGGACGGCGTCCACGGTGCCCGTTGCTTCGCCGACCTCGACGGTGCGGCCGGGCTTCATTTTTTTGCCGGGACGGACGAGGCATTCCCATTCGAGGGGGGAGAGTTTGTGGGTGCAGACGAGTTCTATTTTGTCATCGTTGGAGAAAAACCGGGCTGGGGTGACTTTGGTGTCGTTGAGGATGAGGAGATCGTTGGGTGAGAGGTAGGTGGGGAAATCTGCAAACATGCGGTGCTCGATTTTCCCGCTATCGCGGTGTACGACAAGCATACGCGAGGAGGCGCGGTCATCGAGTGGGCGGCTAGCGATGAGTTCGTCGGGAAGATCGTAATCGAAATCAATGGTGCGGAGCATGGGGCGAGTCTGAAGTTTTCAGTTTTCAGTTTCAAGTGTGAAGGTTGCGTGTGTATGCTTTTTTTGTGCCGCAGGAAATGGAGCCAATGGATCGGGTAATGACTCGCCTGGAAGTGGACGGAAAATTTTTCCGTGCGGCGGGCCGTCGTGTGTTTGTAAAAGCGGTGAGTTATGGGCCTTTTCCCGACCCTCAGCCTGATCATTGGGAGGAAATGCGGCGGATTGCGCGATCGGGTTTTAATGCGGTGCGCGTGTATGGTGATCCTGATCCGGCGATGCTGGATGCGGCGCAGGCGGCGGGGATCTGGGTGATGGTGGGGCCGAGCTGGCAGTGGTGGTGTGATTTTATCCAGAAACCAGCTTTTTTTTCGGAGGCGGTGCTGGCTTTAGCAGCAGGTTTGCGAGAGTGGGGGAGTCATCCTGCCGTGGCGGTGGTCTTTGTGGCGAATGAAATCCCTGCCGACATGGTGCGCTGGATGGGGGTGGTGAAAGTGCGTCGGGCCATTGAGTCATTGATTGATCATGGCCGGGAAGTGGCACCTGAGCTTTTGTTTGCCTACGCCAATTTCCCGACCACCGAGTATTTGGAACCCGATAATGCCGATTTTACGGCGATGAATGTTTATTTGGAGCGACGTGAGGATTTTAGGCACTACTTGCCGCGCTTGCATAATGTGGCGGGGGATCGGCCGGTGCTGGTGAGTGAGTTTGGTCTGGACTCCCGCAGTAAAAGCGAGGTTAGCCAGCGTGACACTTTAGTGTGGCAGCTCGAAGAGTGTTTGCAGGCTGGGATGGCTGGGACGACGGTGTATGCGTGGTCGGACCGATGGCAGAATGGGGGGCGACTGATGGATGAGTGGGCATTCGGGATCACCGATCATGCGGGGCGGGATAAGCCTGCGCTGGTAGCTCTTTCTCGTGTTTTACCTGAGATTCAGACACCGGAAGACGGGATCAAGCTGGATCAATGGCCTATGTTTTCGGTGGTGGTGTGCACTTATAATGGCGGCCACAGGATGCGGGCGTGTTTGTCGGCTTTGCGTGATTTGGATTACCCTAACTATGAAGTCGTGGTTGTGGATGATGGTTCCACGGATGATACGGCGGAGGTCGTGGGTGGATTTGATGGCGTGCGGTTGATTTCGCTCGATCACGTGGGGCTGAGCGCGGCACGGAACCGTGGGATGGAAGAGGCCAAGGGTGAGATTATTGCTTATACCGATGACGATTGTGAGCCGGATGCCGCGTGGCTGCTCTGGCTGGCGCATGCTTTTTCTCAAGGTGAATGGGATGCATGCGGCGGTCCCAACTTGCCGCCGATGCCTGAGGGGGTTGACCAATGGGAGCATGTGGATGAGGCTGTGGTGGCTTCTGCTCCTGGCGCGCCGTCGCATGTCTTGTTAGGAGACGAGGAGGCGGAGCACCTGCCGGGGTGTAATTTGGTGGTGCGAAAAGAGGCGCTGATGGCGATTGGTGGATTTGAGGTGAAATATCGGGTGGCGGGTGACGATGTGGATTTGTGCTGGCGGCTGCGAGAGGCGGGGTATCGGATGGGGTTTAGTGGAGCCGCTTTTGTCTGGCACAGGCGCCGGACCACGCTGTGGCGTTATTTTAAACAACAACGAGGCTATGGCAAGGCGGAGGCTTTGTTGATGCGGGATCATCCCGATAAGTTTAGGCGTGGAAGTGGAGCCCGCTGGTCGGGCCGAGTGTATGCGGGTGGTGCGATGTGCGCCGATGCTGGAAGCGTGATTTATCATGGTGCGATGGGGATGGCTCCTTACCAGCAGCTTTCTCTGACGATGCAGCCGCAGCGGCCATTGCCTCATTCTTTCCAAGAAGGCTCGGCAAAAATAAAATTGGCTGTGGCTCGGTTGGTGCAGCCTAAGGTGCGTGCTGCTTCTCGGTGGTGGTTTAGTTTACTCTGGCGTGGGAAGGTGAAGCGGGCCGCTCGGCAGAAGGAGTTTGTGCTGGTGGATCACATCACCTGTTACGATGATGTAGAGGCTGGATGGTGGGGTGGCCCTGATATTTCCCGCGATGGTGTTTTGGCGGAATTGCGTGCTGCCGGCTGGACTGTTCCGGACGATGTGCATTGTAGCGACTGGGATTTGACTCGAGAAGGGATGAGGTTACTGATCGCCTGTGAAGAGCATGGGGGCTCATGTCTGGTGCTGACTCGGATGGAGATGAAGTCTGCGCGGGCGGCTCGATTACCCGAGGGTTTTGAGCGGGTGATGTTGGATTGTGGATTGAGGCGAAGTTGATGGACTTGAACAAATTTATATTTTTAGACAAAGATATCGTTTTTTGACGGTGTCACAGAGTAAAAGACAATGAAAAAGCATATTATTAGACTGGGTGTTTGTACCTTACTGGGGCTATCAGGCACTCAGGCAAAAGAAGCGGCAAAGCAAAATGTAATGGATGATCTTTCGCAGTGGATGGAGTCGGCGATGGTCGGGCGACCCGCTTCTCTTCCCAAGAAAAATGATCTGCTTAGCAAAAGCGAAGTGAAAGCCGAGCAGTTGAAGATGTGGGAGACCTATAAAAAAATGGCGCTGAGATTGGGCTGGGACAAGCACTTAAAAGTTAAGCCTCTCGCCGTTGAGTCGATCGCTGCGGCCGGAGGAAAATTGGGAATTAATGCGGGGCTTTTGACCTCGGGGAGCATGGTGATGCCTTACACATTTCTCACCAAAGGTAAAAAGCCGGTAGACGGATGGCCTATGTTTATCTGTTTGCATGGAGGTGGGCAGTATACGGGGCGGGACTTGACTGGGCCACACGGATGGCCTGTCAATACGAGCGAGTGGCAGGCACAGATGCGGTTGACCCAAAGAGCTTACAAGCCGGCGGGGTTGTATTTCATCCCCCGTATGGCGCATGATCGATGGGGCCGCTGGTGGATGAAGCATAATATCGATATCTTCACCCGCATGATCAGAGATGCTATTTTGTTTAATGATGTGAATCCTAACAAAGTTTACATCATGGGGATTTCTCAAGGGGGATACGGCACATGCCACTTGTCACCGTTACTCGCCGACCAATTTGCCGCAGCGGGCTCCATGGCTGGAGGCATGATGACGGTTACTGAAAATTTGAGAAATCTACCGTTTCGATCTGACATTGGTGAGAAGGATACGATGTATGATCGCATTAATCTCGCCGATGCACTTCATACTCAACTCGACAAGCTCAAGAGCAAAGATCCGGAGGGTTATGAAAATGTCTTGGCTATCCAAAAAGGCCGCGGACACGGGATCGATTATAGTAAATCTCCGTCATGGCTGGCTGAGCACACTCGGAATCCTTACCCCGAAAAGATTGTGTGGCGATGTTTTCAAAAGGATGGGATCTATCGCGATCGCTTCTATTGGCTCTCTCTGAGCCAGACCCCCGCAGAGGGTGAGTTTGAAATCACCGCGTCTCTAGATAAAGACAACAACAAGGTTGTGATTTCGGCTGAGGAGGTGGTGACGGTGCAGTTTAAGAAAGAGAAAAAATCAATCCGTAAACCTCTGGAGTCCGCAAATGTCATTGTGCATCTGAACGATGAGTTGCTTGATCTTGATAAGGAGGTCGTCATCGAACTCAATGGTAAGGAGGTCTTTCGCGGTAAAGTGGAGCGCAGTCGCGCTGCAATGATGCAAAACATGGTGCGGCGTGGCGATATCAACTATGCCTTTCCCGTTGATATTACTCTTTGATTCTCAAAGCTGCTATTTCTAGGAATCCTGCACAAAGTGAAAGAAACTCCGGTGGATATCGTAGTTAAGTAAGCAGATGGGATCTCCGGTCCGACTCGTTGGATCATTCCCGTTTGTAATATTGTATATTGTATTTTCATTGTGTAGGTGTTTCAGGCTCGTTGTCCTTTTGTGTATGGGGCAGCGGGCCTGATCATTTTTTGATAATGCCCCGAGTGTTCAGGGGTGGGAGGTGTGCTGATTTTAGACTCGGAGTGAACGGGGCTTGGCAATTTCAGGGAGCATGTTTATAAAGATCTCTCCGGTAGGGAGGTGTGATGTCTTTCTGCATACTCTGAAAACTGAAAGACGGAAAACGATCTAACTTAATGATTTAGCAATGACTGAGGAAACGATGCAACCTGTAGAGGATTTCACTGTGGTGGAATCGATTTTTGTTCGCCACCGCAATTGCTTGCTGCTGCGGGCGCAGTTCACGCCGATTTATACGGGGTATTATATTCACCTGATGGAGCATAAGCTGCGATATGCCAATGATTTGGATGCGGTGCTTAAGGATATGTTGGCGGTCTTGACGCTGCATCTGACTGCCAGACCATGGGCGGAAACCATCGCATGGACAGCGAACTTGCGGGCGCCGAGGGTGAATTATTTTGTCACGGGTGGAAGCAATGCCGCTAACATCACGGGTCGACTTTTCACGGAAGATGTCCGCGAACCCGACCGTAATTTTTTATACAGCCAGACGTTGGTTCCCGGTGAAAAACCAAGCACCACGGCGGTGCATGTGGAGAGCAATGATCCGATCGAATGGATTGAACATTTCTACCAGCAAAGCGAGCAACGGCCAGCGCGCTGTTTCCGTCTCGATGATGAAAATTACGTCCTGATTACCGCCCAGCCAGATTATGACGAGGAGTGGTTTAATGCTCTCGATGCGGATATTGCCGCGCAGATCACCGAGGTTGAGGAGACGAAGGTGCTCGAGACTCGCAAGTTTGAATTTAAGTGCGGCTGCAGTGTTGAGCGGATCTTGCCGACGTTAAATGCTTGGAAAGGCAAATTGGATGAGCTTTTTCTCGGTGAGGATCAAATCACGATTCAGTGTCCACGCTGTGGCGCTAGCTATAGAGTCACCCGAGAAATGTTGGACGGCTGAGGGGTCGCTATTCAGGCTTCACTTTGAGAAATGCTTTCAGGGTGTAGAGCGATGCTGTGGTTTGGGGTTCTTGCTCTGGCTTTTGTTCTCCTTTTTGGCTCGGTCCTGCGATGTTTGGTATAGGTTTAGCTCCCTTCTCCCGCTTCGGGCTGAAGTGCTCCTTGTTTTTGCCATACCATTCATCGACAAATCCTTTGCAGCCAATGACGATTCCTTCGGTGAAGTAACGGATTTTACACCGGAGAAGTTCAGGCGGTGTCAGCACGCCTCCCTTAGCTAGAGCCTTTTGTACGGTTTCCTTCGCTATCCCGACCTTGGCTTTGATCTTATGATTTTCATTGGCTTTATCCACCTCGACCTCCTCGCCATCGGTCATCAGCCAGCACCGATACCATGATCCACTTCCTCGCTGCCCGCTTTGATTAACCGCGGTATCACTCCAGCTGTCTTGCGGCATTTCCATCACCTGGCATAGGCCTCGGCGTGCCCGTTTGCTTCCGGCCACAGCCTCGGCATACCCGCACCACCGGTAGTCCTTCGGGTCTTCTACAATTCCAGCCCTCACAGCATTGAGATCAATGTAAGCCGACATCGTGCGTAGCGCCAGGCCATCCTCGACGAGCACACTCTTAAACCGATCCATCCACAGTGTGCCTCGGCGTTCGTGTTTCTTGTTATACCAACGGCTGAACCGTTCTTTCACCTCTTTTACAAACAGGCTCAAATTACAAAAGCGCTGTTTGTATTTCTCTAGAAACTTTTGCACATCAGCCTCCATCCCGCGCTCCCGCATGGATGCGATTTCTCGCCGAACTTGCGCCACATACGTCGTGCTATAAAGGATCAGCAAATGCTCAAGCAGCCGATCCTCCCCTGCGCCTTCGTAATCACACTTTTCGTCCTCAAATCGCTTCAAAAAACGTTTTCTCGATGGCACACGTGCAAGAATATGAAAATGGTTATCCATGACCGCATAGGTCAACACCTGAACTCCCGAAAACCGGGCCATCCGCCGCATCACCTTCTGAAAGCCCTCCTTTTCCTCATCCCCAAACCACTTCATGCCGCCGCAGGTCCGACTCATCACATGATAACAAAAACTCCCATCCTCCCCTCCAAGAATCCGATGCCGACCACCCGACCAAGACGTATAAATCTCCGCCGCCTGCCCGCCAACAAACCCAGTTTTGCAATCCAGCTTCCGCAGCGGATTTAATGGCGGTGTAGTGACTGGATCCTCTATTTTAGGGTTATTGTTCGCCTTCATGCGAAGAAGAATAGATCATAAAAAGACCGAGTTCAACAATATAAATACTTAATGCCTGGCATTAAGTATTAAGTATTTGGCGTTACATATGTGAGGGGAGGATGCCTTCGTTGCTGGGTCAGGTGCACGGTGGCTCGTGAGATGTTGGAAGCTGGGAAGTAAGATTTCCTGATTTCTTGACTTCCCGACTTCTTGACCTAAACAAGCCCTGCCCATGAAGCAGGAAATTGAAACCATCCAGTCCGACGCCCTTGCCGCTATTGCCGCCGCAAGTGATGAGAAATCTCTCGACGATGCTCGTGTGGCATTTTTGGGTAAAAAAGGACGCTTGACCGCAGCTTCCGCCGGAATGCGGAATCTTTCTAATGAGGAGAAGCCCGTGGTGGGTCAGTTACTGAATGTGGCGCGTCAGGCGATTACTTCGGCGATTGATGAAAAGCAGTCGGCGCTGAGCGAGTTGGCTGATAAGAAATCCGTTGAGGGAATTGACCTCACTTTACCCAGCCGTTTACTTCCCGTCGGTGGACTGCATCCTTTGACTCAGGTGAAGGATGAGGCGATTCAAGCACTACGCCGGATGGGCTTTGCTTTGGCTGAAGGGCCAGAAATTGAAACCGAGTTTCATTGCTTTGATGCTCTGAACACACCGGAAGATCATCCGGCCCGGAACGAAAAAGATACCTTTTACTTCGATAGTGGTAAGCTGCTCCGCACCCACACCTCGAGTGTGCAAATCCGGACAATGGAAAAGGCCACGCCGCCTGTGCGTATCATTGCGCCTGGCTCGGCTTACCGTCGTGACGAAATCGATGCCACCCATCTTTCTGTCTTTAATCAACTTGAGGGCCTCTACGTCGGTGCCGATGTGAAGCTGGGAGATCTAAAAGGGACTCTGGAGTTTTTCCTGCGTTCGATGTTTGGTGATGATACCGAGGTGCGATTCCGTCCTCACTTTTTCCCGTTCACTGAGCCAAGTTTTGAAATTGATATCAAGCTGCACGCTAAGGGGCAGAAGCCGAAGTGGATTGAAATTGCCGGTTGCGGCATGGTAGATCCCGCTGTGTTTGAGTCGCTTTGCAAAACCCGGGGCGATGGTGTTTTCAGTCCTGACAAGGTGACCGGCTTTGCCTTTGGTATGGGAATCGACCGCTTAGCCATGATCAAATGGGGGATCAAAGATATCCGCCTGCTGATTGAAAATGACGTGCGTTTTTTGAAGCAGTTTGCTTAGTGAGTGGGGACTAGTTTTGGTCTGGAGTCTTGATTCAGGTCTCTTGATTCTCCGCTGCGATAGGCAGCCGGCAGGCTGCAAGCCTATCCTATTTTTCTAAAAACGCCTGCTTGGAGAGTAAGGCGTATTTTCCGCTGCGGGCTAAGAGTTCGTTGTGGGTGCCGCTTTCGATGATCTTGCCTTTGTCGAGCACGTAGATGAGATCGGCATTGCGGATGGTGGAAAGGCGGTGGGCTATGACAAAGGCAGTGCGGTTTTCCATCAGGCGGTCGAGCGCTTGTTGGATGAGGCGCTCAGTTTCGCTATCGACAGAGGCCGTGGCTTCGTCGAGCAATAGGATCGGCGGGTTCTTGAGTAGGGCGCGGGCGATGGAGAGGCGTTGTCTTTCTCCTCCGGAGAGTTTAATGCCGCGTTCCCCGACGATGCTGTCTAGTCCCTCGGGAAGTTCGCGGACGAAGCCGTCGGCATTAGCGGCGGATAGAGCGATCCACATTTCTTCATCAGATGCATCGCGTTTGGCCAGTTGAAGGTTCTCGCGCACGGGGCCGTTGAAGAGGAAAGCTTCCTGGGTAACGTATCCGATGGCGGAGCGCAGTGAGGGTTTGGCGATGGTGTTGAGCTCTGTGCCGTCGATAGTGATCGAGCCGCTGTCGTATTCATAAAACCGGCAGAGGAGATTGACGATGGTGGATTTTCCTGCCCCTGTAGATCCTACCAGCGCGATGGTTTGTCCCGGTTTGGCTTCGAGGTTGATCTGATGCAGTGTCGGTTGTTCCGCGTAGGAAAAGTTCAAGTCCGTGAGTTTGACATGGCCCCGCACTGGGGTGGTGAGGTCGACTCCATCCGTGGCGTTGATTTCATCGTCTTCATCGAGAATGATGAAAACTCGCTCGGCGGCGGCGCGTGAAGATTGGGTCATTTGATTGAGCTGGTGCAATCGGCCCAACGGCTCGTAGAGCGCCCAGATGATGGTGAAGAATTCGAGTAATATATCCTGCCCCAGTCTGCCGTGATAGATTTCCCAGGCCCCAACGGCGAGCACGAGTGTGTAGCCAATGGAGTTGAAAAAGCTCATGCTGGGGGAGTAAACCGCCCAGGCTTTCATCACGGCCAGATTGGCTTGGCTGACTTTGGTGGATGCCTGGTTGAAGCTGGCAAGCTCATCATCCTCAGCGGCGTAGGATTTAATTTGGCGGATGCCGGCGATGTTGTCGTGCAGCATGGCATTCATTTCGCCGGTGGCTTTTCGGGCGGTGCGGTATCGGCCAGCGGCGTGGCGGGTGTAGAGCCAGGCGCCAATGACGAGGAGGGGCAGGGGAGCGAGAGCTGAAAAGGCAAGGATGGGTGAGCGGGTGAAGAGGAAGATGCTGACGATGAGCACTTGGAGAAAGGCGACGAGACCTTGTTCAATGCCATCGATGAGAATCCGTTCCATCTGTGGCACATCCTCGGCGACCCGGGTCATGATGTCGCCGGTGCGGCGTTCATCGAACCACTTGAGACGGAGGCGTTGAAGTTTATCGTAGAGTTCTGAGCGGAGGTCGAAGACCGCTTTTTGCTCGAAGGTGTTATTGATAAGGATACGGAGAAAGTTGAAAAAATCACGAGCGAAAAAAGCCGCAATGACAATCAGGATATAGGGGAGCAGTCGGTCAATATGGCCATCATTGATGACTTCTCGCATGACTCGGCCTGTCATGGCGGGGAAAGCGAGCAGCATCAGAGTCATGAGAACGGCGCATAATAGCTGGGATGTTGCGAGGCGTGGGTACTTGCCTAAGTAGGAGAAAATGCGAAAAATAGTCTTCATGGTGCTTGGTTTTAATTTCGTCTCTAGGCATGGCAATGTAAAGACAAGGATAAGGAAACCTAAAATAAGCGAATTTTGGAGTTGCCGCCCCCCCCCAAAAAGCACTAGTTTGTACTTAACACACCACTAACCCATCGATCCTAACGTATAAAAAACGATTATGTCAAAAATATTTGGAACCCTTACCGCTATCCTACTCGCCGTCTCCGCCTTACTCGCCTATAAAAACAAGGAGGCTAAGGTGGTTGAAGACACCGCCTACGAAACCTCTCAAAATGCAGAGACCGCAACCAAGAAAGAGCTAAAAAAGCAGGTCATGCGTCACGCAGCCGCTGAAACGACGCGCGATCAGAAGCTTGCCTCAGCTGAGGAAGCTGAGAAAAAATTCGAGGAAGTCACCGCTCTTTACGAAAAAGCCAAGGAGGACGTGGTTTCTCTCAAAGCAGAGCACGCCGCCAAGGAGGAGGATATCACCGCTGCCAATGATGTTCTCAAAGGACTGCCCGATCCCAAGGAACTCGTTCCCAAGATCAAGCGGATGCGTGCTGAGTTGGTCGAAGCCACCGACGCCATTGCTGCCGAGGAGGCTAGCTTGGTTCATCTTTCTGAGCTTGATAAAAATGGACGCTCTAGAATTAAAGGCGCACGTGATGCCATTAGTATGTATAGTAAGGGGGAGTCATTCCCAACACTAAAGACTCGTATTAGCTCAATTTATCATAACTGGGGCTTTGTTATTTTATCCGCAGGAGACAGGCAGGGAGTCGTTACAGATTCGATGCTGGATGTCGTTCGTGGTGGGGCAGTGATTGCCAAACTTAAGGTGACGGCTGTGGAAGCTGGCCGGGCATCTGCCAGTATTGTGCTCGATTCCGTTGCCGAGGGTGTAACGCTCCGCTCTGGCGATTCTGTCGTAGCCCAGAAGGCGGAAAGCAAGCCTGAAGCCACGACCACGGCTGCCCAGTAAACACGGAATCGCTTTTCTGAATAAAAAAGCACCCTGCTTTACACGACGCTAATGACTTAGCTCACAGTATTTACACCACACACATCTACCTACCATGAAATCCATACTCTACATCGTTGCCATCATCGCCATTTTGGCGGGAAGTGTCTTATCCTACAAAAGCATGAAAGCGTTTGACGATCTCAAAACTCAACGTAAGGCATTAGACAGCGATAACATCAACAGGAAAGCTAAAATCAAAACGGCAAAGAAGGATGCCAAGGAGATGGAGGCGGAGATGAAGTCGGCTAGGGCCAAGCTCGATGACGCAGAAGCCGGGCGCGACAATGCTAAAAGTAACCTGAAACTGTCTAAAAAAGAGGCCGGAATTTGGAAGAGCAAAATCGCAGGTCAGCAGGAGAAGCTGGATGAAAATAAGAATTTGATTGCTCAGATCGAGAAGGTTTTCAAAGGCCTTGGCGCTGTGGATCTCAAGCAAATGCCAGAGTTGGTGCAAAAGCTTGAGGATGACCTTAAGTCCGCCAATAAAAAATCCGAGGAACTCAGGGCACTCACGGAAGCGGCTAAAACCCGAGTCGCGACAAACCCTGAGCAGATTAAGGATCTCGATGCCCGTATTGTCAAGCGTGCCTCCCGCATTCAGGGGAATTCAGCACAAGGTCGCATTACAGCGGTCAATCACGATTGGGGGTTTGTAACGATTCAGGTTCCAAGTGTCATGCCTGTTGACTCGGCTTCAAAGTTGATGGTCAAGCGCGGGACGACTTACATTGGCAATCTGAATATCAATGCCATCGAGGGAAGCCGCATCGTGGCCGACATCGATTACCAGAGTATGACTCCAGGAATGGTGGTGCAGCCTGGTGACCATGTCATCCTTGCTAAGCCAGTGACCAACTAATGCTCGGCACGGGAGGAGATAAAGCTTCTTCCCCGACTCAATCTTTCAAAGCGAGGTCCTTAGGGGCTTCGCTTTTTTCATGGCTGGCGAATCCTAACGAATAAACCTTTGCTGGAGGTTTTTGAGGATCGTTTGCAGCTCCTTGGCCTCATTCATGAGTGCCACCATTTGCTGTGGTTCCAGATTAGGTTGGCGAAGTTGGGCGCGGATGGCGGCTTCTTTTTTCTGGAAATGGGTGCTGACGAGCATGGCCGTGGTTTCTTCGGCTGCTCTGACGGCATCGGAGGGGGGCTCATGGTTGAGCGCTGTGCGCAGAGCGAGTTGATCTTCCTTACTGAGTGATGTGATGTAAGTTTGCACCGCTGCCGTTTTAGTGGGATCTGGCCGCTTGCTGAGAATATGACGTAGAATAGATCCGCCGGGGAGCGCCGCGAGGGGGTCGATCAGGGATTCAAGCTGCTCGCCGAGCCAGTCCTGAGCGTCTTGAGAAGTGAGAGCGAAATGACAAAGGTGGGCAACCGAGCCATTGATGGGGCTGGCTTGGGTTTTGGGTTCGGATGGTTGGTTGTCCAGTGCCTGCCGACGATTGGTAAAAAAGGCTTCTTTTGCTTGCTGACGTTCTGCTTCCACGACGCCTCCACGAAGTTCTTCTGTGCCAATGCTGAGGTGAGTGGCGATCTGGTTGATCAGGGCATCCTTCGTCATTTTGTCATCGACGTAGGCGACCATTCCCGCGAGTTCGGTGGCGAGGGCTGCCCGCTCTCTGACGGATGATAGGTCGCGTGTGCTGGTTTCGTGAGCGAGCTTGACTTCAAAATAATCGCGGGCTGAGCTGACCAGTTCTTTAAAGGCCTCTGCGCCAATTTTTTTGATCAAGGTGTCGGGGTCTTCGCCTTCGGGCATGTTGGCCATGCGGACATTGAGCCCTTGCGCGGAGAGGATTTTGAATGCTTTGTCGGCGGCCTTAAATCCCGCACTATCAGAATCAAAACAAAGAATCACATCACTGGTGTAGCGGTTGAGAAGGCGGGCGTGGTCTGGTGTGCACGCGGTTCCCATGGTGGCGATGGCGCTGGTGACGCCGCTTTCATGGCAGGCGATGACGTCGATCTGGCCTTCGCAGAGGAGGGCAAATTTATCTTTCGGCATCGACCTTCTGGCTTTATCGAGCGCGAAGATGGTTTTTGATTTTTTAAACAGGAGAGTTTCGCGGGAGTTGATGTATTTGCCGCTTTTAGGATCGTGTCGTAGTTGCCGACCACTAAAGGCGATGATGTCTCCGTAGTCGTTGTGGGTGGGAAACATGAGCCGCCCCCGGAAGCGGACGTAGAGTCCGGCGTTTGGGTTGTTGTCATTTTTTCGACCGGCGAGATCGCAGTTGATGAGTTCGGCGCCGGTGAACTTTTTCTCTCGTGCCCAATCGAGAAAGACGTTGGGGTCGTCAGGCATCCAGCCTACGGTCCAGCGCTCGGCCATGCCGCGTCCGTAGCCACGGGATTTGAGGTAATCGCGGGCATGTTGGGCATCGGGTGAGTTGAGCAGCTGCTCGTGCATGAACTTGGCGGCCTGGTTATGAAGTTCAAGCAATCGTGAGCGTTTCTTACGTCGTTTATCGGCTTCGGGATCGTAGGCTTCTTCCTGAATCAGGACGCCGGCTCGCGTGGCGAGTTTTTTCACGGCATCAGGGAAGGGTAGGTTTTCGTAGGCCATGACAAATCCGATCGCACTACCGCCCTCGCCACAGCCGAAGCAGTGATAGGATTGGCGATGTGGATTGACGTGGAATGAGGGGGATTTTTCGTTATGAAACGGGCAGAGGGCCTTGAAAGTGGAGCCTACTCGTTTCAAGGGCAAGTAGGAGCCTACCAGATCCACGATGTCTGTGGCGGCAAGCACTTGTTCGATGGTTTCCTCTGGGATGCGGGCCACGCCCGTTTCTAATGCGGGGATGAAAAATACCCAATACTAAATTGTGCTAAATTCCACTATCCTGAAAATAATCTTGGAGATCAGGCGCTGAAGTTGTTGATTAAGGGCGTGCACGATAATGGAATCAGCGGATCAAATGGGATCGCCTTTATGAAGGCGGGTGATGGTCCTTATGTGGTTGGTCTCGGTCCCTTCGAGGAATTTTCTCGAGCGCCTCAATCTGGGACGGCCTTTTACTGCAATGATTTCACGCTGGGAGATCCGAAGCCATGGAAAGTGGCAAGCGAGGTTCTGGAAGTGGAAAGTTTGGCGGAGGTGGGTTATACGCCCACGCCTGTGGAGGTGGAGTGGGAGGATCTTGACCCTGAGGGGTTTGCTGGGGTTTTTGCAGAGATTAACGAGAGTATCAACCGGGGAGTGATTGAGAAATCCGTGCCGGTGGCCACTGAGCGTTGTTCCTTGGCTGGGGGGCGTTGTGGTGAGGTCATGATCGGGAATATGATCCAGCTGAGCTCTCCGTTTTATAGTTATGGGTGGAGTAGGGGGGAGAGTGGGTTTTGTGGTGGCACACCTGAGTTACTCTTTGAGCTCGATGGCTGTCAGCTCAAGACCATGGCGCTGGCTGGAACCGCGAAGTCCGATGAGCGGGATGTGTTTGCCGTCGATGGCAAAGAGATCCGTGAACATGAATTTGTCGCCCAGACTTTGGTCGCCAAGCTTTCAGATATCGGTGAGGTGATGCGTGCCAAGCGCGCGATCATGGACCTAGGGCAATTGGTGCATTTTCACACCTCCATTGACGTGGAGCTCTTTGAGCCTCGGGGCGTGGATGATTTAATTCGCCGACTACATCCCACGCCTGCGCTGGGGCCGCTGCCGCGCACGGCAGAGACGCTGCAGATGCTGACGGAGTGGCGGAGTCGGTTGAATTGTCCTGCTCGCTTTGGAGCTCCTTTTGGCCTGTTGAAGGATGGAGTTTTTCGTTCGGTTGTGGCGATTCGTGGTTTGCATTGGCAGGGTGCGGAGTTGGCTATTCCCTCGGGCTGTGGCGTGATCGAGGCCTCTCGCTTGGTGAATGAGTGGCGTGAATTGCGGCTTAAGCGTGAGGCTGTGAAATCGGTGTTTGGGCTGAAGGAGATGTGATGAAGTTTAATCTGGAGAATTACCGCGGCCAGTTTGACCTGTTTGCTATGCAATCGGGGTTCAGGCGTGATCTGGTGGCGGAGGTTGATGATATGGCTATTGCTGCCTTTTCCAAAGAAAGCCAAGGCTAAGCGGGGAGTGGGTGTTTCTTATACCTTGGAAACTCCGAGTTCGTTGGACTTAATGCGGCGTGTGCGCTGTCACCAGCTGGCAGTTAGTGCGGCGGTGCGGGGATTCCTATTGACGAGATAGGGTGGGGTCGAGTTTACTTTTTTTTACAATGATTGCACGATTGAGAGGAAATGTTTTAGAGGCTCTGCCGGGGCGTTTGGTGGTGGATGTGCAGGGGGTGGGATACTTGCTTACGGTATCGATCAGCACCTACGACAAGTTGAATCCGGTGATTGGTAAGGAAGTGGAGCTGCGGACGCATTTGCATATCCGCGAGACCGCCCACACGCTTTACGGGTTTGCCACGGATGCGGAAAAGGAGCTTTTCCTCCTGCTGATCGAGCGGGTCAGTGGCATTGGTCCCGCGATTGGTATGGCGGTGCTGAGTGGCATGCCTGTGGATCATTTTAAAGCCTGCGTGGTCAATGGCGATATTGCGGCGTTGACTCAGATTAAGGGTCTAGGGAAAAAAACAGCCGAGCGCATTATCCTCGAGCTGAAGGATAAGGTGGGAGTGGCCGCCTCCTGGCAGGCCGCTGCTGGGGATGCTGTGCCAAGTGCCGCCATCGATGCCGAATCCGCACTGATCGGTCTAGGATACAAGCAGGGAGAGGCCCGTAAAGCCGTCACAGCGGTTGCCAAACTCAAGCCGGGCTCCGCGACCGAGGATCTGCTGCGCGATGCGCTGCGGATGTTGAATTCTTAGAGATTAGCGTGCCATCAGGGCATGCATGACTGAATTTTGGGCCGATTGAGCTTGCTCGTTGCTCGGTCTGTCACTATCTCGGTGGTCTCAATCCCGCTATTTGAACGATGCCACCAACACCATCACTTAAAGATTTCGCCCAGGCTGATATCAATCAGTCTCTCACTGCTGAAGATAAAATCCAATTTTTCCGCACCATGACGCGGATTCGCCGCTTTGAGCAAACCGCTCTGAAGTTTTACAATGGCGGTAAAATGGGAGGGTTCCTTCACCTCTACATCGGCCAGGAGTCGGTTGCCGTCGGAACTATTTCGCTCTGCGGCGATCACGATCACGTCATCACCGCCTATCGCTGCCACGCTCATGCCCTCGCATGTGGAATGGAAATGAACCCGTGTATGGCTGAAATGTATGGCAAGGCCACAGGTTGCTCAAAAGGAAAGGGAGGCTCAATGCACTTCTTTGCTCCCGATAAAAATTTCTGGGGTGGGCACGGAATCGTCGGCGGTCAGACTCCGCTCGGTCTTGGACTGGCTTATGGCGTAAAATATAAAGGTCAGGATGGCAGCTGCCTATGTTACATGGGTGACGGGGCTGTGAACCAAGGCGCTTTTCATGAGTCGCTGAACATTGCCGCTCTGCACGGATTGCCGATTGTTTATATCATTGAAAACAATGGTTACTCGATGGGCACCAGCCAGACCCGCTCAAGTGCTTACAAGCATTGCCTCGCGCAACGTGCAGAAGCCTACGACATGGACTGGGATGTGGTTGATGGTGAAGATCTTTACGAAGTGCGTGCCAAAACGCACATCGCCATGGAGCGGGCCAAACTAGAGGGCAAGCCCACTGTGTTGGAGATTTCTACCTACCGCTACTACGGGCACTCTGTCGCGGATGCAAATGCCAAGAAATACCGGACTCCTGAAGAGATCAATAAATACCGCAGCTACCACGATCCACTTCGCTTATGGCGTCGCCGCTTGATCGAGGAGGGTGTGATGACCGATGAGGTGGCTGACCAAATCGATAAGGAGGCCAAGGAAGAAGCGAAGCAATCTGCGATCTTTGCCGATCAATCACCGCCACCGACCGTCGAGGATATCTTCGATGATGTCTATTGGGAGGTCGATAACAACACTGAGTCCGGCAACTCAGGTCGCCATTTCTTCAACGACTAGTCCGCACTTGTCTGCACACTGAAAACTTTAAACTGAATATTTATCATGAGAGAAATCCTCTACCGCCACGCTATCCGTGAAGCCCTGGACGAAGAACTTGGCCGCGACGAAAATGTCGTTGTCATGGGCGAAGAAGTCGCCCAATACAATGGTGCCTACAAAGTAACCGAAGGCCTTTGGGAGAAATGGGGCGATAAACGCATCGTCGATATGCCTATTTCCGAAGCTGGCTTCATCGGCATGGGAATCGGTGCCTCCATGCTGGGCGTAAGGCCTGTGATGGAGCTGATGTTTTGGTCGTTCCACTCGGTCGCCTTTGACCAGTTAGTGAACAATGCCGCCAACGTCCGCTACATGTCTGGTGGGCTTTGCAACTGCCCGATCGTGATGCGCGGACCCGCTAACGGTGGAACCGCTGTGGGGGCAACACACTCGCACTGTCCGGAAGGATTGTTTGCTGCTTTTCCCGGGTTGAAAGTCTGTTCTCCGTCAACTCCGGCCGATGTCAAGGGGTTGATGAAAACGGCCATCCGTGACAATGACCCTGTCTATGTGATGGAAAATACCCTCCTTTATGGCACTAGTGGCCCTGTGCCCGATCCTGCTGATGGTGATCATCT
Organism: uncultured Verrucomicrobiales bacterium; assembly: GCA_964398555.1. Classification (GTDB taxonomy): domain Bacteria; phylum Verrucomicrobiota; class Verrucomicrobiia; order Verrucomicrobiales; family Akkermansiaceae; genus Oceaniferula. The sequence continues at coordinate 501 of CAYNNY010000003.1, read as the reverse complement.
GGTGCCACTTGGAAAAGCCGATATCAAACGTGTGGGCTCTGACGTTTCACTCATCGCTCACGGCCGATCCGTGCTGCGCGCTCTCGAGGCGGCGGAAACGCTCCAGTCCGAGCACGGGATCAACTGTGAGGTTCTCGATCTTCGCTCGATCCGCCCGCTCGACCAGCAGGCGATCATCGATACCGTGATGAAGACCAACCGCGCCGTTATAGTGGATGAAAGCAAGCCCTTCTGTGGTGTGTCCGCTCAGATTACGACTCTGATTCAAGAGCATGCCTTCGATCACTTGGATGCTCCGGTGAAGCGTGTTTGCGCTCTCGATGCTCCGGCGATCTACTCGCCGTATGTCGAGGATGAGCAGTTGCCGAACCCGCGCCGTATCATTGAAAAGGTGCTGACGATTGCTTAATCAGCTATTGATCAAATTTTAAAAGCGAAAAAAGCGGAAGGGGGTCATCCTCTTCCGTTTCTTTTTTTGGGTGCCAGGTCTAGCGGATTATA
>CAYNNY010000002.1:44421-52740 GCA_964398555.1 uncultured Verrucomicrobiales bacterium | reverse complement strand
CATAAGTTTTCGTAATCGAAAACAACGGGTTGCGAACACGGCCTGAAATGCGTTTATATCCCAGCGAAACATCATAGCACAGGGTTGAGCATTAGCAACACCCTGTGCCAGGTTAAATAATAGACCCGAACCCTAGAAGGGTTCAACATAGACGGTGGCATTAGATCCCAGGTCTCGACAAAAGTCTTACTCGCCCAACAGAAAATCAAGCACCTCACTCGCCGTATAGGACCGAGCACCAGGTTTGACAATTTTCCTGATCGCAGACAAATCATACCCGCTGGTAATCAAAGGCAGCTCTACTGACACTTTTTTCCGGATCTGAGGCATACCAATGTTAGCCATCAGCGAGTTACAAAGACACTTCCGGCCTGCGGCATCCTCTTCGGTGCCACCTTTCCGGAGATAGGTTTTGACGGGCTCAGAAGCACAGCGCCATCCTAACGATCCATTTTCTTTTTCGTAAGCTTCACGAAGATACCCCAAGTCACAAACTCGGCAGCGGTCTTCATAAATCTCTTTCTCTGAAAGGGTCTCAGGTAAGGTCAACACCTGAAATGGAAACCCAGTAGGCGACGCTACAGGGTCACGGAAAATTTTCTCAGTCTCACCGAGCACTTCATGCAAAACAGAACTCTTGATCTCAGCAGTAAACCCGGATTCATCACAAAAGGCAAACAAGGTGCCAATCTGCACACCGGCCGCGCCCATAGCTCTCGCCTCTTTGATTTTCTCCGGACTGGCAAAGGAACCCGCTACAAAAAATGGAATACCCAAGCTGTTAATCTTTTCAAAATCAACCTCATCACGCTTACCATACATCGGCTCGCCGCGTTCGTTGTATTGAGTTTTTCCGCGAGGTGGTGCATTGTGCCCCCCAGCGGTTGGCCCTTCAATAATAAGTCCACTGATGCCATCTCCACACTTTTTCACCAACAAATTGGCCAGTGTCACAGAGGAAACAATCGGAAAAAAGTAAGGCACTTTAGGCGTCGGGCAATGATCACCAAACACATCCTTCGGATCAAACTTTAACATGTGGGCCGAGCCTGTGCTCGATCCTTTGACATGCATACCAAACGAAACCGCTTCGTTACGGCTCAAGCCGTCAATCGCTTTGGGGATCTCCAACGGAATACCGGCCCCAATAATGACCACATCTACACCAGCCAGCATCGCCCCGTAAAGACAAGATAAAATCGGCGTCTGAATTTTGTGTAAAAAGTTAACTCCCACCAAGCCGTCGTGGCCTTCTTTCGCAAGATGGACTTCTACATACGTCGACAAAATCTGCAATTCGAGCACAGCGACAGTGGGTGCCTCGCCGACCATTGGCTTGGTCACATAAGAAGCTGTCTCCTCCTTGCCGCCCTCGATGTAATAACGCTCCATGATCCGGGAAACGATACCCTGATCAGGAAACGACTCCATCGCACGGCGCCGAGCTCCATCGAGATCTCCGTCTTGTAAAGCTCTGACGAGAACGAGATCAATTGCGGTTCCGGAAACCACACCAATCTGCCCCCGCGATGCTACTGCATTCGCGAGCTTCCAGTTGGAAACACTAATACCCATTCCGCCTTGGATGATTTGAGGAAATATCATGGCCGCCGGTAGTCTGAGAGGTTATCGGCTATGTTGCGAGGAAAATACGACTAAAATTCATGCATTCTTTGCTCCCCCGAGAAAACCCCAGTAAAATCATACCAGCAAAAGGTAGATCAAGACTTGCGAGCACCAACAAAACATCTAATATACCACCATGAACGCCACACAGGAGCCTCCCTGTCCCAGCCAAAAGAAACAAGTCCTACTCATGGGCACCTGCCTTTGCGATGCTTTTTACACGGAGGCCGCCAAAGCAACTGTCCTCATCCTCGAACATCTGGGGGTTGAAGTCATTTTCCCAGAAGACCAAACCTGCTGCGGCCAGCCCGCATTTAACTCAGGCGACTGGAAATCATCACGTAAGGTGGCTCGCCACGCCGTTAAGGTCTTTCAAGGCGACCTTCCCATCATCGTCCCCTCCGGCTCATGCGCCGCGATGCACCAACACGGAAACCCACTCCAATTTGAAAAAGAAGACGACCTCCCCGCCATCGAAGACATGGGCCGCCGCACCTTCGAGCTCACCGACTACATTGTGCACGAGCTCGGAATCACCACATGGCCGGGCAAGTTCGACGCCAAAATCGCCTTTCACCACTCGTGCCACACCCGAGGCACCGGCACCCGCGAAGCTGCCGCCACGCTGCTCAGTTCGATCGATAAGCTAGAACTCGTCGAATACGGACAAAAAGAACAATGCTGTGGCTTCGGCGGCACATTCTGCGTCACCTTCCCTAATATTTCCGGAAAAATGGGCACACTCAAGCTCGATCACCTACTCGATGACAAGCCTGACCTCCTCGTCTCCGCCGACCTCTCATGCATGATGCATCTGGGTGGACTCGCCGAAAAACAAGGCAGATCCCTCCCCTACCGTCACATCTCACAGATCCTCCTCGAAGCTCTCAAAAACTCCTAACATAAACCTCTTTATCCATGATCGACGCCCACCACCATTTCTGGAAATTTAACACCGCAGAATTTCCATGGATCAGCGAGGACAAGCCTTGCTTACGCCACGACCACCTCATTCCCGAACTAGAACACGCCATCGACATGTGCGGCATCGATCAAGCGATCGCCATCCAAGCCCGCTGCAGCGATGAAGAAAACCAATTCCTACTCGAGCAGGCGCAAAACTCCGACGGACTCATCACCGGCATCGTAGGATGGGCGCCACTGACCTCCGACGGCCTCCGCCTCTTTCTCGATCAATACATTCACGAACCCCTCGTCAAAGGATTCCGTGAAATCATCCAAGGCACCCCCGACGAGCAATTCCTCGACAACCCGGACTTCGACCACGGCCTCCGCGAACTCACCCACCGCGAACTCACATTCGACCTCTTGATTTCCCACGATCAACTCCCCTCAGCCATCGCCTTTACCGACCGCCATCCTAACCAACGCATGGTACTCAACCACTGCGGCAAACCACCGATCCGAGCCGGAGAATTCCCAAAAACCTGGGCGCGAAACATCCGCGAACTTGCCCGCCGCCCTCACGTTTTTTGCAAAATTTCCGGACTCACCACCGAGATTCAGGATCAAGACAAAACCTGGCAGACCGACCTCATTCGTCCCTATTTCGACACCATCCTCAAAGCCTTTGGCCCAGAGCGCATAATGTTTGGCTCAGACTGGCCGGTCTCCAACTTAAACGCCTCCTACCCCACGTGGCTCAATGCCGTAGACGACCTCATCCTCCCTCTCAGCCACGACGAAAAATCCGCCATCCACCAAGACACCGCCACCCAGTTCTACAAGCTCTAGCACATCTTCTAGCCTCCTCCATTTTACTTCTTACTTCTTCCCGCCATGCCATCACACCAACTCATCGATACCTACGCAGCTGACATCAGCGCGGAGAAACAAGCCTCCGTCATGGACGGCACATCGTCAGGCACGGAGAAACGCTACAACGCCCTCTTCAATGACTATGAAGACCCCGATGCCATTCGCAAGGTCGCAGCCCAGATCAAACAGCACACCCTCGAGCACCTAGGCACCTACCTCGAGCAAGCCGAGAAAAAACTCACCGAAAACGGCGTCAATGTACACTTCGCCTCCACTGATCAGGATGCCCGCGAAGCCGTGCTCAATATTCTCAAACAACATGGAGTCACTCGCCTGACCAAATCGAAGTCAATGGCATCGGAGGAAATCCACCTCAACCCCTATCTCATCAAAAACGGCATCGAGGTGCTTGAAAGTGACCTCGGTGAGTTCATCCTCCAGATCGACGACGACGTCCCGTCCCACATCGTCAAACCCATCATCCATAAAAACCGGCGCGAAATCGCCAATAGCTTCCTCCGCGAAGGCATCGCCGAGGACTACAATGACGACCCCCAAACCATCACCCGCCGCGCCCGCACCCACCTCCGCGCCAAATACTTCGAGGCCGGAGCCGGCATCACCGGCGGTAACTTTGTCTCGGCAGAAAGCGGTCGCATGGTGCTCGTCACTAACGAAGGCAACGCCCGCTTCGGCATGGCTCCACCTCCCGTGCACATCGCCCTCATCGGCATCGAAAAACTAGTGCCGCGCGATCGTGACCTCGGCGTCTTCCTCAACCTGCTAGGCCGCTCAGCCACTGGTCAGCAACTCACCGTTTACACCCAGTTCATCAACGGCCCACGCTCAGAAAACCAACCGAGCGGGCCCGAGCACATGCACGTCGTCTTCATGGACAACGGCCGCAGCGACATCCTCGCATCCAACTGCAAAGAAATCCTGCGCTGCATCCGCTGCTCCGCCTGCCAGAACGTCTGCCCGATCTACCGCCAGTCCAGCGGCCACGCCTACCGCGCCACCTACGGAGGCCCTATCGGAGCCGTCCTCTCCCCACTGCTCGCCGGAGATGATTTTCATAAATACGCAGACCTCCCCAAAGCATCCACCCTCTGCGGTGCCTGCCAAGAAGTCTGTCCCGTCGACATCCCGATCCCCACGCTCCTGCTCAGACTACGCGATCGAGCCAAACAGGAAAAAATCAAATCCCCCGGAGCCCTACCGATGGCCCCCTTTGCCGAGCTTGCCACATCTCCCAAACTCTGGCGCACCAGCATGACCATGTCGAAAGCCATGAATATCATGCCACTACGAATCGCCCCTATCAAACCCCTCCAAGCGTGGCTAGGCCAACGCACCCTCCCCAGATCCACCGGAGGAGACTTCAGAAAATGGATGAAAAACCGCTAAGCTAGTCCTCCAACATCTTAATAAGTTCATTCACATCCATCGTAAACTCATCGCTATCCTCGCCGAGGATCGATTCTTTTTCCGCACCAAACCTCGTGAACAATGCCGCCATGGGTTTATTCCGCTTCAGCACGGATGCCCAGAAGGTTTTGATGCCTCGTTTTTTAGCCACCAGTGCCAGTTCACCTAGCAGAAACCAAGACATCCCAAGTCGGCGTACATTTTCACCCACCATAAATGCAACCTCTGCGGATTCCCCCGATGTATCTTGATAGAACCGTCCAATCGCCTCGATTTCCTGCCGATGTCCCTTCTCCTCAAACAGAGCAAAAGCCAAATCCACACTTTGATCCACTGATGTTAGTTTATAAGCAGCCTCATCGGTCATGCGGTCTCTAATGTGTCCATAGCGCATACTCACCGTTTCCTGACTGTGCGAATAAAAGAACTCCTGCAAAGATCGCGTATCACTCGGATGCATTGGTCGGAAGGTAAAGCCTCGCCCTTTAAAATAAACCCGTCTCGATTCTATCCCATCGGCTGATTCCGAAACCCCCTTGGGTGCGACATTGTAAAATTTGGGAATCCACCCCCACTTATGAGCATCGCTGAGAAGCTTCTCGCGATGATCCGGATGAGCCACCTCCACCATATTCAGAACACGCTCACGGATACTTTTCCCCCGCAGGCGCGCGATCCCATACTCGGTCACCACATAGTGCACATCTCCCCGCCCCGTATTCACTCCACTGCCCGGCTTAAAGCCTGAAACGATGCGTGACTCCTTGCCATCATCGGTCATCGACGTCAACACGATCAGCGGCCGCCCCCCTTTACTATGCCCTGCCCCACGGATAAAATCTTGGGTGCTGCCCATACCTCCATAAAATCGATGCCCACGAGAATCGCGCACCACCTGCCCCGTGAGATCCACTTCGTAGGCGCCATGAATCGCCACCATCTGATCATTCCTCTGGATTTTAGAAACATCACCCACCCAATCGGACGGATGCATTTCTATCATTTCATTTTCATGGGCGAAATCGTAAAGATCCTGACTGCCAATAAAGTCAGAACAAACAATCTTCCCGTGATGAAAACTTTTCATTGAATTATCCACCGCCCCGCACTGCACCAGCTCTCTCATGGCATCGGAAAAAAGACCGGTATGAATCCCCAGATGCCGATGGTTTTTCAAAGCACCTAACACCGCCTGTGGGGTATTTCCCAGTCCGGCCTGAATCGTGGAACCATCCGCCACGAGCTGCGCTGCATACTCTGCGGCTTTCAACTGAGCCTCTCTGGGGGCATCCCATTCCAGCGCGGGCAGCGCCCTCCGATCTTCAAGATAATAATGAATCTTACGCGTCGACATTCTAGCTTTCCCAGCCGTGCGCGGCATCGCAGCATTGATCTGCGCCACCACGATGCGTGCCACTTTTATCGCGGACTTCACCACATCCACACTCACGCCTAACGAAACATACCCATCCGCATCCGGCGGACTCACCTGAATCAAGGCCACATCCACAGGTAAAAGATGCCCCCCAAACAACGAAGCCACATCCGACAACGGGCAAGGCGTGTAATCGGCCCGACCTGCTGCCACCGCTTTTTGAATCGAGGGAGTCAGGAAAAAAGTATTCGTCCGCAGAGACCCGTCGTATTTTTTCTTAATCCACGGCATCTCCCCGATGGTGTGAATATGGGTAAGCTCCACATCTCGAAAATCGCCAGATGCCCGCAGCATGGATTCCACCACCGCAAAAGGAACCGCCGCCCCCGAGCCAATAAACACCCGACTCCCCGGTCTCACAATCTTCGCCCACGCCTCTGATGTCAGCTTTTTCACGCCATCAATCTGGCACAAGTAATGCAAACAACCCAAGTAATTCTGAAAAATTTTGTAAATTCTGTCCAGCGCCGCAGGCATCAACCCAAACCACCTCCCAGATTGACAAATACCACATCCAACAGCATTCTCACCACACGCCAACTTCCCAACTTCCCAACTTCCAAGACTCCCCAACCATGACTCCTGACTCCATCGATGAAATCATGCGCCGCGTCCATCGGCTCGAGATCAAGGCGCGCCGTCTGGCCAGAGAGTCCTTCAGCGGCGAATACCACTCATCCTTTAAAGGCAGCGGACTCGACTTCGAAGACTACCGTGAATACCAGCACGGCGACGAAACTCGGTTTATCGACTGGAACGTCACCGCCCGAAAAGACCACCCCTACATCCGCACATTCCGAGAAGATCGAGAACTCACAGTCATCCTCGCCGTCGACATCTCGGCCTCCACACTCTACGGCAGCCAACAGCTCAGCAAACGCGAACTCGCCGCAGAACTCGCCGCCGTGCTTGCCTTCAGCGCCAACATCAACGGTGACAAAACCGGCCTCCTCCTCTTTGCCGAAGAACCGCTTCTCTACCTACCCGCCACCAAAGGCAGCCGACACATCCTACGTATGGTGCGCGAAATACTCGCCACCACCCCCGAAAACCCAGGCACAAACATCCCCGCAGCCTGCGATTTTCTCCTCCACACCGTCAAACGTAAAGCCCTCGTCTTCCTCATCTCCGACTTCCTCTGCCACGACCTCCAGCGGCCACTCGGCGCCCTCGCCAGCAAACACGACACCATCGCCCTGCGAATCACCGACCCAATGGAAGCCAAACTTCCCAAAATAGGAAAAGTAAACCTAACCGACCCAGAAACCGGCTGGCAAACCACTATCAACACCAACAATGCCAACGTGCGTATGGGATTCGACAAACTCACCCGCAGGCACTCCGAAGGCATCACCCAGCTCTTCGACAAAAAAGGGATCGACCACCTCAACCTCTCCACCACCGAAGACTACCTCCCCCACCTCCACCGACTCTTCAAAAACCGCACCCGACGCAGAAACAAATAACTTCAAAGCCCCCCTTATCTCAAGCATTATCAACTTCGCGCATTTCGCATCCTTTCGCGGTTAGCGCCGCAGGCATCAACCCAAGTAAACATCAACAACTTCCACGACATCACTGACCCCGGAGAATTCCTCCCCGAGCCATCCACCCCATGGTGGATCTGGGTGCTCGTCGTGCTTGCCTCCCTGCTCGCCATAGCCCTAGCCTATTTTATCTTTAGAAAGTCAAGATCCACCAAACGCCAGACCACCCTACTTGATCATGCGCGCGCCGGACTCAGAAAACTCCGTGAGCAATCCCCAAATCTCCCACCACACGTCACCGCCACTAAAATCTCCCTCATCATCCGTCAGTATTTAGCCGCCGCCTTCAACGACCCCGCGCTATTCGAAACCAACGAAGAATTCACCCTCCGCGAATCCGCCCTAGCCCAGCTCCACCCCGACTCCCGCGAACCAGTCACCCAGCACCTCACCGCACTCTCCCAACTCAAATACGCCCCAACAGGCACAACCGACGTCAACAATCTCATCACCGAAGCCGAATCCATCATCGCCAACATCGAAATCAACGTCAACGACCCAGAC
>CAYNNY010000002.1:26614-44321 GCA_964398555.1 uncultured Verrucomicrobiales bacterium | reverse complement strand
AGCCGAATCCATCATCGCCAACATCGAAATCAACGTCAACGACCCAGACTCAGACCAACACCCAATAACCATTTGACCTTCACCTTCGCAGATCCTCTGTGGCTGCTCACCCTGCCACTCCTCATTCCCCTGTTCTTTCTGAGCAGACGGATTGGCACGCCATCGTCCATCACCTACTCATCCCTCTCCATCCTCGTGGGCCTGGGCGAAAAACCCAAACGCTACCCGGGGTCATTTTCACTCGCCCTGATGATCCTAGCCCTCGCCTGCGCCATCACCGCCATAGCCCGACCACAGCGGCAAAATCAATACACCGACCGCCAAGCCAGCGGAGTCGATATCATCCTCGCCATCGACATCTCCTACTCGATGGAAATCGTCGACTTTAAACTCAACCACCGCAGTGTGCAGCGTATTGACGCCGCTAAATCCACCGCCGAACAATTTCTCCGTCAGCGCCCTAACGACCGCTTAGGCATCATCGCCTTCTCGGGCCGCCCCTACGTCACTAGCCCGATCACCCTCGAGCACGACTGGCTCGTCGAGCAGCTACGAGAACTACGCCCCGGACTCGTCCAGGAACAAGGAACCGCCATCGGCTCAGCCATCGCTGCGGCCACCACCCGACTCAACGAGCGCGAGTCCAAAAGCAAAGTTATCGTCCTCATCACCGATGGCTCGAATAACTCGGGCCGACTCGCCCCGCTCGAAGCGGCAAAACACGCCGCCAAGCTCGGAGTGAAAATCTACACCATCGCCATTGGCACCGAAGAAGGCCGACTCTACAACGGACGCCAACCCTACCCGCAGAAGGAATTCGACACCCAAACGCTCGAAGAAATCGCCAGCATCACCCAGGGTGAATACTACCGTGTCCGCAGCACAGACAAACTACGAGAAACCTTCCAAAGCATCGATCAACTTGAAAAAACCGACATCAAACGGCACAGTGTGGTCGCCACCACAGAACTCTTCCCCTGGTGCGCCGCCGCCGCACTCCTCTTCACCCTCCTCGCCCTCACCATCCAATCCATCAATCCCCCACCAGCACCTTGACTCCCATGTCCTTCGCTCATCCAGGCTGGCTCGCGCTACTGCTGATCCTCCCCTTCATCCTTCTCGGTGCCATTCTGGCGCATCGCGGTCGGAGCAAGGCGTGGCAGCGGATGATTGCGCCCCGGCTCAGAGCTCAACTGGTGAATCAGGCATCTTTCTCGCGTCGCTGGCTCTCGCTCGCGCTTGGCTTACTCGGATCCACGCTGATCATCATCGTCATTGCCCGCCCCTACATCGGGGAAACAACCACCACCGAACACATCCGCACCCGTAATATCCTCATTGCCATCGATACCTCACGCTCAATGCTCGTCCGCGACGGCTCACCGGATCGCATGGCATCCGCCCAAGCCTCCGCCTTGGAGTTGCTAGATGCATTCCCTAACGACCGAGTAGGAATCATCGCCTTCTCAGGAGCGCCCGTCCTCATGGTCCCCCTCACCATCGACCACGCGGCCGTGCACGAAACCATCAGCCAGCTCGACACCAACGTCATTCCCTCCGGCGGATCCAATCTAGCCTCCGCCGTAGAACTAGCACTGAAGACCTTCGAAAAAACCGGCCAAAAAGCCAACGCCCTCATCCTCATCAGCGATGGAGAAAACCACTCACAGGAAACCGAAGGGACCGCCAGCGACATCCGAGAATCTGACACCACGGTATGCTCCATCAGCGTAGGAAGCGAAGCCGGCGGCATCATTCCTGACAGACAACAACCCGATGGTAAATTTCGAGACTCCCGTAATCAAACCGTCCTCAGCCGGATGATTCCTGACGCACTGGACACACTCGCCAGAGCCGGCCACGGCACCTACATACAAGCATCCGCCGGAGCCAGCACCACAGTCAGGTCGACACTTCAGTCGATCAAAACCAGCCAACAAGCAGGCCGCAAACACAGTATCCCCAACGAAAAATACCAATGGTTTCTACTCCCGGCCATCCTACTTCTCACCCTCTCCGCGCTCGTGCGCTCACAACTTTTCTCAAAGAAACTCAAAGACCCCACCTCCGTCAAAGTAACCAAATCGGCCAAAACCACAGCCGCCATCGCTCTTTGCCTACTACTCAACCAAAGCAATCCCCTCCACGCCGCCGCCCTCGACCATGCCGAAAGTGCCTACGAGCGAAAAGACTACAGTGCCGCACTCGAACTCTTCCGAAAAGCGCTCAGCGACACCTCAGGAGAAGACCGCTATGCCGTTCAGTTTGCCATGGGCACATCCGCCTACCGCCTCAAACAGTGGGAAAAATCAACCACCTACTTCTCAGCTGCACTCCTCACCAACAACCAAACGCTTCAAGAAAACATCCACTACAACCTCGGAAAATCCCTCTTCCGCACCGGACTTCATACCCTGCACCCCGAGCAGGAAAACGAATCTATTTTTCGCAACATCATCCAAAAACTCTTCAGTCTAGACGACCCTGAACAAACCACAAGCATCCCCCCTGAAGCATTACAAAAAGTCATCACCCTCTGGCAAGACTCGATCAGCCACTACCAAGCAGCCATCGATATCAACCCAGAAAATCAACGAGCCGCCAGCAATCAAAAAAATGTAAAGCTACTCCTCGACCTCCTCCAACAATCGCAACAGAAAAAACAAGAGCAGGAACAAAACAAAGACCCTGACGACCAAGGCCACCACCCAGAAACCGATCCCAACAACGACCCCGATCAACAAGAAGGAGAAAACCCCAAAGAAAAAGGAGAAGGTGACGAACCGGATAAAGACTCAAAAAACAAAGGTGAAGGCGATCAACAAGACCCGAACAAGGACGAATCAAACAATAAAAAAAACGACGACTCCGACAACAATGACAAGCAAGGCGACCAACAAAAAAACAACCCCAAAGACAAACCCGACATGAAACGTCAAACCGGCGAAACCGAAGAAGCCTACGCCGCCCGTATTCTCAAAGAAAACTCCGACTCCGAAACCCGCCCCATCCAACACCGCATCCGCCAACTCCGCCGCCCCGCCAAAGACTGGTAAACCGCCTACGGCGGAATGTTGAATGGTGAATTTTGAATGGCGAGTTCACATCCTACGCACCCCATCAAATATCTACCCTCCATCCTCTTCATCCTGCTAAGCCTGTGTTCCGCACATGCGCAGAAGGCTAACGCACCCTACGCTGAAGCAGCCCTCACCAGCACCCATCTCGTTCCCGGCGAGCAGTGCCATCTCATTGTGCGCATGCGTGGTGGAGAACCCGATGGCCGCCCCGCCCCACCCGAAGTGCCAAACACCGCCGTCAATTTTGTCCGATCCATCACCCACATCAACTCCAACCGCAAACTCTCCACCGCCTTCCTCTACCGCGTCACCCCAGCCAAAGCAGGTGCCCTAACCATCCCTCCGATTCCCCTGAAGTCGAGAGGCATCACCTACCACACAGCACCGCTCCACGTCACCGTCCACCCACTTTCAAAACTCATCCCCTTACCCTCAGGCATTAAAAACCACAATATTCTCGTAGGCTGGTTCCCTGAAAAAAACACACTCTATCAAGGAGAGCAGTGTCCGGTCACACTCAAAATCTACATCCCCCAGCAACTCCCTGTCGCCACCCAAGGCTGGGGGCTTCCCGATGCCGCCAAAAACAACTGCCTCGCCTGGAGGTTCTCTCTTCCTCAAACCAATGAAACCAGTCAGGTAACCATCGATGGCACCAGCTACGCATCGTCGATTTTCAAAACCACCCTCAGCGGCATCGAACCCGGCACCGCCACCTTTGGCCCGGCCCCACTTCGCATCATCATTAGACAATCCATCATTGATCCTCTGCGCGGATCACGCCTCGTAAACACCCCAATCGAGTTCACCGTCCCCGCCACATCCTTTCAAATTCTCAAACTCCCCAAAGGAACTCCCCAGCACTTCAATGGCGCTGTAGGTCAGTTTGACATCCAAGCATTTTGCGAACAAACGACCCTCAACGAAAACGAACCAACCGAGCTATTCCTCCGCATCAGCGGCCGGGGAAATCTGGAAACAATCCGCCCCCCTGTGCTCAGCGATGACTCCTGGAAAATCATCGACAGCTCAAAAATCACACGAGGCAAAGAACGACGGAACATTCAGGGTGCCGTCACTTTCCGGCAACTTCTCCGTCCACAGAGATTAAAAAACACAGCGCTCCCCACCACTATTCCAGCCTACACGCTTAGCTATTTTAACCCTAAAGATAAATCTTACCATACACTCACCACGGCCCCAATCCCCGTCCAAATCACCCCAGCTACGAATACCAATCAGACGCCTGCCCACCACCTCACCACCACCACAGAAAAGCTCGGAACCAGCCCCGAAGAAATGCGTAACATTCTCGGGTTTATCAATCGACCTCACACTATATCAACCACAACCCGAATCCATCCACATCTCTGGCAAATCGCCCCAGCCCTCATCGGACTCTTTCTGATCTCAATCCCGCTGCGCAAAAAGATCAAAGCCGCCACCACCAAACACCCCGACGCCATCCGCAAGCAAGAAGCCCTAACTGATCTAAACCAAGAAACAGACCTACGGAACTTCTACCGCAAGGCCGGCCACTTCATCGAACAATGGCTCACCCGTGACAGAGCATCTCAGACCTCGATGGAAGCTGATATTCAAACCATCATCACCGAGCGCGACAATCTCTGCTTCCAGTCGGATCACGCTTCCTCTCACCCCTCTCCCCCCATTCCCCCCGACCGCAAAAAAACCATCATCACCCTGCTCAAACGCAGCTCCAAAATTACACTTTTTATACTCATTATCCTCTTTCAAACCACAGATATCACCATCGCTGGTGACGCGCCATCACTCGCACGGGACGCCTGGAAGTCCGGAAATTACCAACAGGCCATTGAACATTACCAACAAGCCTACCCCGACCCTCTAGACACTCCAGCGGATATCCTTTTCAACATCGGCAACTGCCACCACCGTCTCAACCACCCCGGCTTAGCCGCCCTCACCTGGAGGCAAGCCCTCAACATTGAGCCCAGCCACCAACAAGCCCGACAAAACCTCCGCTACCTCGAACTCAAACAAACCGCCATTATCCCCAGCTACACCGATTGGCAACTCGCCCTCACCCACACATCCCCCAGGACCTACCAAACCATCTTTCACGCCTCGCTCTGGCTCTTCGCCCTCACCCTACTCAGCTTGATTATTTTTCGCCCTCGGGGAATCAAAACAACCCTATGTGTAATCCTACTCGTCATCACACCCGTGACCGCTTGCCTAGGAGCCATGGCCACCCACTGGTATCCTGACGACCACCTCTTCGCATCACCCGAAAAACAAGCCATCGTTCTCAAAAACACCCTCCTCTACCGCGAAGCCCACCGTCAGGACGCATCACCGCGCAGCCTCCCAGCAGCCTCACTTCTCCGCATCAATGCCGTCCGTGGCCCGTGGACGCACATCACCACTTCAGACGAACAAAGCGGCTGGGTCCTCAGCAAACAGTTGAAAAGAATCCACCCCTAAATTTAACGCTTCAAAATAAATTTACCCCGCTAAGATTTCATCAAAAAATAAGTATACTACCTACATGAGACTTTATCACACTCTATTTCCCGTCGTCCTCGGTTTCTGTGCCACAGTTACACTTCAGGCCGCCCCCACCACGCCTCCAACAGTTATTCCCGCCGTCAAGGAATGGAAAGCCGCTCAAGGCACGCTGAAACTGGACGCCTCAAAAATTTTCATCACCCCCCAGCAAAGTAAAGAGCTCACCCCTCTCGCCAACCTGCTCGCCAGCGAACTCCCGGGGAAACCCAAAATTCTCGCTGAGACCAAACCCGAAAAAGGCAGCATCGTCCTAACCCTCAAACCAGGCACCAAAAACCCGGAAGCCTACACCCTCACCATCGGCGACTCCGCGATCATCTCAGCCAGCCACGTCAAAGGACTCTTCTACGGCACCCGCACCCTGCAGCAACTCATGCGCCAGGGCGACCTCCCGAAAGGCACCATCACCGATGCCCCGAAGTATCCCGTCCGTTCCGTCCTTGTCGATGTCGGACGTAAATTCATGCCCGTCCCCCAACTGAAAGACTGGATCCGAATGATGGGATGGATGAAAATCAATGAACTCCACCTCCACCTCAACGACAACTCACGGGGTCGATACTCAGGATACCGCCTCGAATCCAAAAAATTCCCAGGCCTCGCCTCCAAAGACGGCCACTACACATTCAAAGAAATCCGCGAGCTTCAAGATTTCGCCAAACTATACAGCGTCGTGATTGTCCCGGAGATCGACTCCCCCGGCCACTCGCTCGCCTTCACCACCTACCGTCCCGAACTTGCCCAAAAGGAGATGGATCGCCACGGATTTGGCCTCGCCTACCTCGACCTAGCTAACCCGGACGCCATCAAATTCATGGAAGACATCTGGGATGAAGTCTGTCCACTCTTCGACGCCCCCCTCGTCCACATCGGCACCGATGAATACCGGATCAACCTCATCAAAGACAAAGAGGAACGCAAGAAAATGGGTGAGCGCTTCCGCCAATACATCAACCACCTCAACGCCTACATCACCAGAAAACACGGCAAAACCGTCCGTACCTGGTCCGGCTACGAACACCTCCCCGGCAAAACCGTGCCAGACACCTCCATCATCATCGACATGTGGGAAACCTCCGATGCCAAAACCAAAGTCAAAGCAGGATACAAAGTCGTCAACTCCTCCCACTTCTATACCTACATCGTACCCGGCGCACCCTACTACGGAGTCAACAACACCTTCATCTACGACACGTGGACACCAATGCAGTTCTCCGGCAAACCCGCCGGCATGCTCAGCCCTGAAGACCCCGGCCTGATGGGAGCTAAACTTCACGTCTGGAACGACTACGGCCCGTCCGGCTACACCTGGAATGAAATCGCCCGACTCACCCTGCCGTCGATGGCCGCCATGGGCGAAAAAATGTGGGGCACCAAAGGCACGGAGAACTACAAAGCATTCCAAACCTACTCCGAAAAACTCACCAGCAACATCCCAGAAGTCAAACTCACTCAGCGTGATGCCGCCAGCCCATCAGGCACCGTCTGGTCGCTCAAAAAACCTCTGCTCATCATCCCCAACAACAACCCTGAGCTCAACCTCCCCGCCGAGAATCTAGAATGGCCGTGGACAGCCAGTGTCACCCTGACCCGTCACAACGATGTCAAAGGAGACGAAATCCTCATCTCATCCGACCTCGCAGCTTTCTACCTGGATCTCAGCCATACCAGCCACGATAAAAAACAGAAAAAAGACATCACCCAGCGGGGAGTTGCCTGTGTCCGCGCCAACCAAGCCTACGGTCACGAACCCATCACCTCTAATACACCTGACATCCTGATCTTTAACTACCAGGTGCCTCTCAACAAAAAAGTCACCCTGACCTTTGTCGGAGAAAAACGCCGCACCTCACTCTATGTTGATGGAAAACTCATCCAGAGCTTTGGCAAACAAATGGTCTGCCCGCTTACCCGCATCGGCGACAAGCTCCCCCGAGGCCCGCACGCCACCCTGCACCAGTTCAACATCAAGAGCAACGCCCCGAAAACAACCCAGCTCGGCACATGGAGCACTGACAAAGTTTCGAAAAAACCCACCGCAGTGAAATTTAATATCACCAAGGCCATGAAAGCCCCCGGAAACTACCAAGTCGTTTTCCAATACACCGGAGGTCTACACCGGATGGATATCGATCAAGTCGAACTCCTCGAAAACGGCAAAGTCATCCACACCGATACCCATCCGGGAATCGCCGGCGGCCAAAGCAAAGACAACATTTACACCCTTACCGTAAAATCCATCAAACCCAAAGCCACCTACACCCTCCGCGCCACCATGCACAGCGAGGGTGGCACCGATTCCAACGGCACAATCTCGCTCCAGGAAATGCCCTAACGTCATCGTCTTAAAGTCATCCTGAAACAAAGTTTTTCCGGCAGAGCATGATGAATAGTGCCTAAAATGAAGAATTGTTACACGATTTCTGTTTGATTTGATCTCCTCATTACGTAGCCTATCTCTGATGCTCGCAGTTTTTCAACTCTACGGCCCCGATCACCTCCTCACCTTATTTTTTCTGGCAGGAGTTGGTATCTTGATCATCCGCGCATTTCGTAAAGATCTCGAGTCGCAAGGATCTAAGGCCGCTCTGGCGGCGCTAGCCTTCCTCTGTTTTGCCTCCTACCCGATCAATCAAGCGGCGGTGACCGCTCTTGACGGCACCCACGCACTCACCCGCCTCCTCCCCCTGCACCTCTGTGACATCACCGCCTTTCTATGTGGCTTCGCCCTGATCACGAGGAAGCCACTGCTCTGCGAGCTGTCCTATTTCTGGGGACTCGCAGGAACCATGCAAGGGCTGCTCACGCCGGACATCGTGCACGAATTTCCAGAACCTGCCTATCTCTCGTTTTTCATCCAACACGGTGTGATTGTCATCACCGCCTTTGTGCTTCCCCTAGGGCTAGGATGGAGACCACGCCCAAAATCGGCACGCAGAACCTATCTCGCGCTACTGCTTTATGCGGTGCTGATCTACCCCATCAACTACGTGCTCAACACCAATTTTGCCTTTATCATGGAAAAGCCGCACGGCGCCAGCCTACTCAACGTCTTAGGCGACTGGCCATGGTATATCCTCTGGACCTTGGCCATCGCAGCTGGGATCTTTTTTTTGCTTGAACTGCCGTTCAAGAGAATGGCTACGAAACACAGTCAAAATTAGTACGTGCCATTTACCCGTGGTTGGGTTTATTTTCTGGCGCCGCCCACATCCTTTGCCATGAGTGACTCCACACCCACCCCGCCCGCCCCGAAAAAACGCAAACGTGTCAACGTCCGACGCCCAGATGTCATGGCTCTGGTGCAAAACGAAGTCGAACAACACTACCGCTCTGCCATCGTCGAAAAAATCCTCGGCCAAGGCGGAGAACTCACCATAGGCAATACCACCATCCGACTGGCCAAAAAATTCGGTTTTTGCTACGGCGTCGAGCGCGCCATCGATCTAGCCTACGCCACGCACAAGGTATTTTGCGACCAGCGTATTTTTCTGATCGGTGAAATCATCCACAACCCGGAGGTCAACCAACAGCTTCGCGATATGGGCATTGTCTCCCTCCCTTGGCGTAAAATGAATGAGGAATACGATGACCTTAACGAAGATGACGTCGTGATCGTGCCCGCCTTCGGCGCTCCCACCAGCTTTATGGATCGGCTCGCTGAGATCGGCTGCCACGTCATCGACACCACCTGTGGCGATGTGATGAAAGTCTGGCGTCGCGTGCGCGACTACGCCAAAAACGAAGTCACCTCCATCATCCACGGCAAGGCCAACCACGAGGAAACCCGCGCCACAGCCTCCCGCGCTCTGGGCACTGAGAAAAACGGTCACTACTTGGTCATCCTCACCACCGATGATGCTGAGAATGTCTGCCACTACATCCAAGGCAATGGCAACCGAGAGGCATTCATGGAAAAATTCGGCGACTCCTGCTCGGATGGCTTCGATCCCGACAAACACCTCCTGCGCGTCGGCATCGCCAACCAGACCACCATGCTGCAAAGCGAAACCGAAGCGCTTCAAGAACGTATCCGCCAGACTATTGTTGCTCGCGACGGAAACGAAGATAACTACCACGTCTTCGACACCATCTGCGGAGCCACCCAAGAGCGCCAAAATGCCCTCTTCGGGATGCTCAGCAACGACAACAAAAAGCCGATGGACATCCTCCTAGTCGTCGGTGGCTACAACAGCTCAAACACCACTCACTTAGCTGAAATTGGCCAAGAAAACCTCCCTACCTTTTTCATCCGCAATGCCCAGTGCATGGACTCGCTTGAGCACATCCTGCACTACGACCTCGAACACAAAGAGGAAATCCAAAGTGACTACCCCGACTTCCTGCTGCAGGACAAACCCATCGTCATCGGCGTCACCGCCGGAGCCTCTTGCCCGAACAACCTGATTGAATCAACCATCGTCCGGGCAATGAAAATGCGGGGAATCACGCTCTAGCTCCAAAGTAGGGCGACTTTGTAAGTTGCCGACTCCCTGTCGAGCATCATGCTAGGAACGCATGCTTAGGTTGATCAGTGATAGGCAGATGACCTATCCTACTTCCCACCCACCAAAGCATCAATCCACTGCTGCACACGATCAGCCTCATCGTTTTTCTCCAGTAAGAGTAAACTTCGCTTCATCCCCTGGAGCGACTCCACATTGTTGACGATCCGCTTATTGGCGTCCTGATAGGCAGCCAATGCTTCCTCTGGGTCTGCAGCACTGAGGTAGTATTCACCCAAGCGATTATCCATCGGAACTAGCAGCAAAGGGGAAATCATCACCGAGGACGGTTGCTGTTTATCCCTCGCGGCCAGGAACTGACCGGCAGCCACCACTCTTGTTTGTTCAGGCCCGCGCCAGGCAATCAACCCAGCCAATTCACTATCGTAAACCGCCAAGCAGTTCCCAGCACGCAGAAAATGTGCATAATCGCTCACCTGAGTGGCGGACTTTGAGACCTGAGCCAAATCCTTGATGTGCTTGCGGAACACATCCCGATGCAGTGATTTCGCCGCCTTCAGATCCTTTTGATCAATCGCCTTGCGGCACCCCAGATAAATGCTCAAAGCATCTGTGTAGACCCCGGCCAGAGTGGGATACTTTTTATGCTTCACGAAAGACGCCACCTCCTTGGCTCCAGGCAATGACTTCAAGGCTTTGTCCATATCACCCTTCTCCCCACGTGAAAGATAGAGGCGCGCAGGCAAATTGTAACCACACCACAAAAGCATGGCATTCCCCTGCGACTGCGGACGTTTGGGGTCGAGCTTGATTCCCCGCACCTCCTGCGCCACCTTCATCGCCTCGTCAAAGTGACCACTCTGATAGAGCACATTCGCTTGAAAACACTTCGCCTTAATAAACCCCTCACAGTCATTCACCCCGACCGACTCCTCCTTCATCCAATGAGCATATAACTCAGCGGCTTTACCAAATGCCTTTTGGGCCGCAGGATGATTCCCCACCCGCCACTCATAATACCCTAACACATACTGCCAGGAAGGAAGTTCGGGATCGATCTCTACCAGTTTTCGAGCATAAGGAAGAAGCTCTTTCTCGAAGTCCAGAGCCGTGCGGGGAGCTGACACATTGAGGGATAACCAAAACCCTATCACCATCGGATTCTCTGGGTATTTTTCCAAAAACTTACGTGAGCGCTGCACAGCCTGCACCTGCCCCGGCATGGGGTCGCCCATCATATCATATCCTCCACGGGAGAGAAACAAGGCTAGCAACTGGGCCTGAACAAAATTAGGATACTCTTGGCTGATTTGATGAAACATCGCACCAGCAGTGCGCGGACTCGTCGAGACCAATGTCACCACCGCCGCAGCAAACTCTTTTTCCACATCAGGATAGCGCCCTAGCTGCTCGGCATCTTCCAACGATTTGTCAGCCTCCAATAAATCCAGCACCCGATCGACAGCGGCCCGGCGGAAGGCGATGTATTCATTATGAGGTCTGGCTAAAGAAAGAGCCACCCCACAGTAGGCCATCAAACAATCAGGATCCTCCTGAAGAGCCACGCAAAAATTCCGATATGCCTCAAAATCCCACTGCGCATGCACCAACGCAAACCCTTGCGTCACATAATCCCTAGCTTTTTCAGAGGATGAAGCGATGGCCATTTGCTCCCCGATCATCTTGGGTCGTTTCTCTGGCACAGCCATGCTTTTCAACAAAGGAGAAATCACGAGATCGAGCGTAAACGGCTTTTTTTCGACCGCTTCACTTGGAGCATTCACCTCCGCCTTCCCCCATGGCGATGCGGTCATCGAAACTGCCAACAAAAGCATCAGAGTATTTCTGCAAATCATAAAAGAACTATTCACAATCCACCACGAACCTGCCAGTGAAAAAATCAATATAAATCACCCCCGCCCGGCCATCCGCCACGCCCGCATCCCCAGCAAAACCGCAGCCATTCCCAAACCCAAGGCCAATCCCCACCAAACACCATAAGCGCCAACGCCATGAGAAAAAGCCAAATAATACCCGGCTGGCACCGCTACCACCCAGTATGAAAATATCCCCTGCATCGCGGGCACCTTCACATCCCCCATCCCCCTCAGAGCCGATGAGGAAATCACCTGTGAACCATCGACCAGCTGAAACACTCCAGCAATCACTAACAACCCCGTTGCCAACTTCACAACCTCTGGATCAGCGACAATATGCACAGCCAGCCACTGGCCAAAAAAGACAAACACCGCCATCGATACCACAGCAAAAAACACTCCAAACATCCACCCGCCCAATAAAATCCACCTCAGCACGGGAATGCCTTGCTGCCGATCCGATGCCCCAGATGCCTCACCCATGCGCACTGTCACTGCCATTGCTACTCCCAGAGGAACCATAAACGAAACGGAGGTGCAGGTCAGCGCAACCTGATGCGCTGCCAATGCAACCACCCCCATACTCCCAATCATCAACGAAGCAGCCGCAAACGATCCCACCTCAGCAAGAAGTTGCAACCCAATGGGAACCCCTAATTTCAACAAAACACGATACTCACCCGCCTTTGACACCCCCCACCACCGGTGCGGACTCCAGTCGCGCACCCCCGGTGCGCGCATCAGCCAAATATACAAACCGAACACCACCGCAAGCCTCGAAATCAAAGTCGCCCATCCAGCCCCCTCAAGTCCCATGACAGGCAGACCCCAGTTTCCATAAATCAAGAGCCAGTTCAAAAAAACATTGAGCGCCACTCCCGACATTAAAATGCCAAATGGCCCCCAAGGTCGATTTAACGCATCACCGTAGTTTTTCCAAGCCATCGAAACCATCACAGGCACATAAGAAATAGCCACCAATACCAAATAAGTGGGAACCGTCCGCACCACCTCCATGGGTTGGCCGAAATGACCTAAAACAGGCAGCAAACATAAAACCAACGAAAGCATCAACAACCCAAAGCCCAAAGCCAACCAAGTTCCGTGGCGGAGAGCATGCTTCACTTCATCGTGACGCCCTCCACCTCGACCTTGGGAAACTCGAATAGAAATCGAAGTTAAGAGCCCGACACCAAACAAAAATGGCACCATCAGCAGTGTGTTGGCAAACGTAGATGCCGCCAAAGGAACCACCCCAACCTGACCAATCATCACCGTATCAGCCACTCCCATCAGCATCTGACCGACTTGACCCGCAATCAATGGCAGCGCCAGCAGTAGCGTAGCCCGGGCTTCCGCCCAAAACGAACTCGCGGCATGTGCTGGCTCAGATTGGTTCACCTCCGTATTCATATCAAAAAAGTAGGATAGGTTTCCAAACCTGTCATCTCACTGTCGTGCGTCTTCCTCGTTTCACTCAAAACAGCCCACTCTCAGCAGTTAGTTTGACTCAACAGGCTCGACGAGGTTCTTCTTTTCGCTTTCAGTCTTATCCTCTGACTTTTTTGTGCCATCCTCCTCAGTCTCGTCCTTCGGCACATCCTCAGATTCCTCTCCTTTAGGTTCTTCCTTAGGCTTGATCTTCGGGAGCGTGTCTTTCCACGTGTAGAGCTTGTATTTCTCACCCAAACCACCAACGCCATCAAGCAGCTCAGCGCAACGCTTGTGCCATCGGGCATAATCAGGAGCCTGAAACTTATCAGCTGACCGAGGAAAAACAATGTAGGTCACGGTGAGATCGCTCACCGGACGCGAATATATCCCAGCCCTAGCATTGAGCTGCTTGGCCATGCGCAGGGACGCCTCGCCCGTTTTGAAGCTTGGTCCGGCATCGCCGACAATAGTCGGATAGATTTTCCCTTTATAAATCACTACGGCATAATCGCCAATTCTAGCCCCATACTTGTCACCTTTATAGGTCACCATGTTAATCGGCATTACAATGAAGGGATCGTATTCAGCGATCAGGTAGCTGCGCGCCTCCATGTCCTCAATCTCGCGCTGGATTTTTTTAATCCGCATCTTCAGCCAAGATCGGCGATCTTTCGTGGTGCCTTTTTGGGCAATTTCTTCGTTGGCTTTTTTGATCCGCCCCTTCCAGCCCTCGACCAAAGGGTTAGGAGTTTTTCCCGTCTTCCGCCAACCGTAGCTGGTCATCGGCTGATAGTAACTCGAGTTGACAATTTTTTCTGGCATGGTGGGAAGTCGATCCCCATCCGAACCATCGGAAACCACATCCATTTCCGATTGGAGCAAAAGCATCCGCTTCCCCGTGCCCGGATGTTTGAGGTTGAGTATCGTTTCGCAATCGTAAAAATTGTGCTGGGTCATCAACTCACTGAGCTGAGTGGATTTTAACTTCAGTCGCTTGGTTTTATTTTCGTAAGACTGGTAAAAAAAGCGAGAAACTTCAGCCTTCGAAATCATCTCCTTGAGCCCAGGGAGAATAGCGCTCAGCTTTGGGCTTACTTTTTCCAACGACTCCAGTGTCGTCGAGGGCTTCGGCAGTTTGATCTTCAGTTCGTAATGCGCGGTGTAGCTATCGCTGCGCTTCCGCTCTTTCGAAGCCAAACCCCCTTTCTCCACAGTGACTTTGGTGAGTAAGGAAAACCCCTTTGACATCTTCCGAATATCACCACCTGAGCGTGCGGTGTGATCCGTAGGAGCCTTCACCACAGGCGGCTCGGGCTTTTTAATAACGGGTGGGCTTGGCGTAGGAACAGGCTGAGGAGCTGAGACGGAAATAGTTGTTGGACTCGGAGAAGGAACAGGCTCAACCAATCGCGGCTTTTCCTTACTCTGAATTTTACGCCAAACCTTCTCGGGCAGAGGCCCGGAACCAATGATCATAAATCCACACGCAAAGATGAAGAAGGAAACCCGAAACCACGGAAACCCCGCAGCTTTGGATTGACTCTCACTAACACCTTCAATCGTATGGCGGTCCACAGGTTATTCCTCTCCTGTTGGCTCGTTCGTTTCTTCAGAATCTTCTGATGATGTCTCTGATGCAGACTCGCTAACTTCAGCGCCATCTTCAGCAGTAACTTCACCTTCAGATTCCTCATCCACCTCATCATCGGCTTCTAGATCAGGGACGAGTCGGGCAATGTCTTGTAAGTGCTCACCCTCTTTGAGAGTGACCAGCTTCACGCCTTGAGTCGCACGTCCAGTTTCACGGATGCTGGCGCAGCTGATACGAATCGACTGACCACTGGAGGTGATCAGCATGAGTTCGTCCTCCGCATACACGGTGGTCGCACCAACCACTTCGCCGGTTTTCTCGGTGCACTTCATCGTGATAATGCCGGTGCCGCCACGGGACTGGAGTCGGTAATCGGTAAACGGTGAACGTTTGCCAATGCCATTTTCAGCGGCGACAAGCAAGGTGCCGTTTTCATCGACAAGGGCGAGTCCAACGACGTAGTCGCCTTCCTTGGGTTTGATCCCCCTCACACCAGCGGTGCCTCGGCCCATAGGACGGGCTTCCTCTTCTTTAAATCTCAGGCTCTTACCTTTACGAGTCACGAGAATCACCTGATTCGAACCATTGGTTAGACGGACATCGATAAGCTCATTCCCTTCATCCAGCTTGATGGCGATCGTGCCCATCTTGCGGTAATTTTTAAAATCCACCAGCGAAGTTTTCTTCACTTTACCATTACGAGTAGCAAAGAGAACAAATCCATTTTCCACCCCAAAGGTGATATCGTTGCCATCCTCATCCGTCTGACGTTCGAGACGCAATGTTGCAGCGATGTTCTCTTCCGGTTGAAGGTTAAGCATGTTTTTGATGCTGCGGCCTTTGGAGGCGCGGGAGCCCTCAGGCACGCCGTAAACGCGCTCGACATAGACACGCCCTGTATTCGTAAAGAACATCAGGTAATCGTGAGCCTGCGCAGAGAAAAGATGCTCGACGAAATCGTCCTCAGCATCATCCACCTTATTGGCATCACGTGTTTCCATGCCCCTCACCCCTTTTCCTCCGCGTGCTTGCACTCGGTATTCTGCGGATGCGGTACGTTTGATATAGCCACGGTTAGAAATCGTAACGATCATGCCATCGTTGGCAATGAGATCCTCAATGGCAATTTCACCTTCATCCGGAAGGATGGGGCAGCGGCGCGGAGACGCATACTTCTCTTTGATCTCAAGAAGCTCATCCTTGATGATGGTAAGCACACGCACCTCGCGAGCGAGGATGTCCATGAAGTCTTTGATTTCTTCGAGGATAGAATCGTATTCCACCTTCACCTTGTCTTGCTCCAGCCCAGTGAGCTGGTAGAGGCGAAGTTCGAGAATCGCATTCACCTGGCGATCCGTAAAGATGTAGCGATCCCCCTGGATACTCGCCTGAGAACGGATCATAATACCGAGAGTTTCGGCGGTTTCCGTAGGGAAGGTATAAGCCTTGAGTTTGACCCGTGCTTCATCGCGGTTCTTGGAATCGCGGATAATTTTGATGAAGTCATCGAGATGCCCGAGTGCGAGCAAGAATGCTTCCAGATTCTCAGCCCGATCCTCGGCCTTTCTCAGCAAATACTGAGTGCGGCGGATGATCACCTCACGGCGGTGCTCGATAAAGGCGTCCAGCGCATCCATGATCGAGAACTGCTTCGGACGACGCTCGTGAATCGCGAGCATATTTACACCAAACGATGTCTCCATCGAGGTGAGTTTGAAAATTTGGTTGACCACCACCTGCGGACGGGCATCGCGCTTCAGCGTGATTTCGATCCGGGTCTGGTCATCCGAAAGGTCGCGCATGCCGGAGATATCAAGAAGAATCTTTTCCCGCACCAGCTCAGCGATCCGCTGCTGAAGAACCGCACGGTTCACACCATGAGGCACCTGAGTAATCGTAATGATTGAGGTGCCGGATGCCTTTTCAGAAATCTCCATCACACCACGCATCTTAATGCTGCCGCGGCCGGTGTGGAAATAACTGTCAATACCCTTAAACCCACGAATTTCACACTCCCCAGCAAAGTCAGGACCTTTGATAAACTGCTTGAGCTCATCGATGGTCATCTGCGGGTCATCGATCCGGGCACAGGTGCCGTCGATCACTTCACCCAAGTTATGCGCGGGGATATTCGTCGCCATTCCCACCGCAATACCCGTGCCACCATTCACTAACAAGTTAGGGATCGATGCAGGGAGAACCACTGGCTCGGTTCGGGTTTCGTCGTAGGTGGGTTGATTATCGACGGTATCCTTATCCATGTCCCGCATCATGGCCGCGCCAAGATGAGTCAGACGAGCTTCGGTGTACCGCATCGCCGCAGCGGCGTCACCTTCCACAGAACCGAAGTTACCTTGACCGTCCACCAGCGTTTCACGCATCGTCCATGGTTGGGCCATATTCACCAGAGTGGTGTAAATAGAGCTATCACCGTGCGGGTGATATTTACCCATGGTGTCACCGACAATACGGGCACACTTCAGGTGAGCCTTCGCTGGTGAGAGCGAAAGGTCATTGAGCATGGCATAAAGGATGCGCCGCTGTGAGGGCTTTAATCCGTCACGGATATCCGGCAATGCTCGAGAAATAATCACAGACATGGAATAGTCCAAAAAGGACTTAGACATCTCGTCAGCGACGTTGATGGATTTGATATTTTCTTTAAATTCTTCAGACATGGGAAAATGGGAAATAGTTATTGGGAAA
>CAYNNY010000002.1:0-26514 GCA_964398555.1 uncultured Verrucomicrobiales bacterium | reverse complement strand
GGAAATAGTTATTGGGAAACAGTTATTAGGAAATAGGTTTTTGCCCCTGAGGTGGCAGAGTTGATGCCTGCGGCGCTAGACTGAATTAACAGAATTTTGCTTAGGTTGAGGGCTTGGGTTGAACATTAGGTTCAGTGACTTTGAGATGTGGTGGAAAGTAGGACAGATTTGCAATCGGTCGGCTTCCTGTAGTGCGTTGTATAGGCTTGGATTTTAGATCTTAAGATTTAGAGTTTCATCTCACGCTCGGGACAGGGCATTCGCACTGACAAAGAGGTTCCTGACTCGGAAAGCGGCGGGGCTTTCCTGGAGAAGAATGGCTTTGAGATTGGGTGATTTGGCGGCAAACCATGGTTTTTCGAGTGCTCTGGCGTTCCGCCTAGCCCATTGAGGCACAGGCAATTGATGTTTTTTTGTAAGGTAAACGGCAGTGGATGCCAGCCAGGCATCAGCCACGCCCTCGTCAAGAAGAGTGCGCACCAGAATAGAGGGCTCTTCCTCTAATAACGCAGGGTTGGGAGACTCGTTAAAACGATCTACAAAATCGCGAATAGCATACGAAAAGTCATCCGCCCCATGAATCGAGCGAAAAACGTCAGCCATAGATTGAGTTACCGCGATCATAATTCAGATGATGAGAAGTCTTGAAATATCTCTTCAAGGAGAAATTGAGTTTTAGCGGGAATCTGAGACGGCGGATAATAGTCGAGAATAATCTCCGTGACGGATTCAGGTGTCTGACAAGAGAGATGTTTACAAAGAACTTTAATATCCGAGATATCGCCTCGCTCTCCATAGCCGCCAATACGACTGGCGAGACATTTCATCGCTAAAAGATAACGAGCTGACGGACGGATGACTCTGAGATTTTCAAAGTCTGGCATATCATCCGACGTAAAATCCTCTTTCGCGGAAACAAATTCCTTCACCCCGTCATTCAACCAAGCTGCCGGCAAACCTAACTGATTAGCCACCATTACTATGGCATCGGTAAGCGTAGATTTGGGTACAAAAATGGCATCGACATCTCGCGTTGTAAATTTCCCATCAAAAGCAAGGATCATAGCAGCTCCACCAAAAATACAAATCTCACCAATCACCTCTTCTCGACGCAAAGCATCATCCAACAAAGACAATGCTTTGAGGATGGTTTTACGGTCGAGTTTGTAATCCATGGCTTTTAAGCAATCACCTCCAATATCACACATCCAGATTTTGCACATTGAGCGCGTTGTCCTCAATGAAACGTTTACGAGGCTCGACGATGTCTCCCATGAGAACGTCGAACATTTTATCGGCCTCCAGTGCATTTTCATCATCGAGACGCACCTGAAGGAACTGGCGTTTTCGGGGGTCCATGGTGGTAGTGAAGAGTTCTTTCGCATTCATTTCTCCCAGTCCCTTGAATCGCTGGATTCGCATACCCTTACGGCCAATTTCCAAGACACGGTCGAGGATTTCGAAAAGATTAAAGACCGGCACGGCCTCTTCCCCCCCGGCATCGCCCTCGATCAGTTCATAGACAGGTTTATCCTCTGAGAAAAATGGTGTGGTTTTCACACCAAACTCATTCAAGCGAGTCAACACCTTGGCAATGGCGGCGGACTCGTGGAGTTCGCGTTTCACAGCGCGGCGCTGCACCCCGTCATATTTCTCTTTAAACTCCTCGATCTCTTCCTCAGTGAGTTCTTCACCAAAGAGACGCAGGTCGCGATTTTCATGCGCGTAGGCGAGGAGTTCTTTTTCGGTACTAAAGTAAACGGTTTCTTCATCGTTACCGACACGGACCCGAACCATATACTCGGCCAGATGACCGTCTTTGGCACCAGCTAACAACCTCTTAAAGTCACCGCCATGACCTTCAAGCGTTGAAGTGAAGCGAGTCAGTTGAGCTAGGGTGTCGAGCACGCTCTTGAGCAAATCTTTATCCACATAGTTCTCGGTGCCATGCTCACGCAGTCGAACATCTTCTGAGCCGAGACTGATGAGAATTTCGTTCAAGGCGTCATCATCCATGAGATACTCTTCCCGCTTCTTCCGCGTCACCTTATAGAGAGGCGGCTGCGCAATGTAGAGGTATCCGGCTTTGACCAGATCGGGCATGTGGCGGCAGAAAAACGTCAATAGCAAAGTGCGGATGTGCGCACCATCGATATCAGCATCGGTCATGATGATCACCTTATGGTAACGAACTTTTTCAAGATTAAATGAACCTTCCTGATCTCCATCGCCGATCCCTGCACCAATCGCTGTGATCATCGCCTGGATTTCCTTATTTTGTAAAGCGCGGTGCAAGCGTGCTTTTTCGACGTTAATCACCTTACCGCGGAGAGGAAGGATCGCTTGATTGATCCGGTTACGACCCGACTTGGCAGAACCTCCGGCAGAGTCTCCTTCCACAATATAAATTTCAGACTTCTTCGGATCGCGCTCCGAGCAGTCAGCCAGCTTACCGGGCAGACCGCCACCGGACATCACGGACTTACGCACGGTTTCGCGAGCCTTGCGGGCGGCATCACGAGCGCGAGCGGCATTCACCGCCTTATCGATGATGATTTTGGCAAGGTTGGGATTTTCATCAAAGTATGATTGCAGCCCCTCATAAACGATTGAGCTAACTACGCCTTCAATCTCGGCATTCACCAGCTTGTCTTTCGTCTGAGAACTGAATCGTGGATTCGGCATTTTCACACTGAGCACACAGACAATCCCCTCGCGAACGTCATCGCCAGAGAGGGCTGGATCTTTATCCTTCAGAATCTTATTCGCCTTGGCGTATTGATTGATTGATCTTGTCAGAGCGCCCCGGAAGCCAGTCAGGTGGGTTCCACCATCGGCATTCGGAATCGAGTTCGCAAAACAGAGAATGTTGTTCTGGTAGCTATCGTTGTATTGGAAAACCACATCGGCAAAGACATCGTCCTGAGTGACCTTGCCATCGTAATCGATTTCAATTTTGCGCTTCCCTCTGATGATCACAGGATCGGGGTGAACGCAGGTTTTATTTTCACCCAACTGAGCAACGAACTCCTCGATACCTTTGGCGTAGAAGAAGATGGTCTTCTGCGCACTTTCCGGACGTTCGTCCTCGAGCTCAATCGTCAGTCCAGGGTTCAGGAATGCCAACTCACGCAAGCGAGTGGCCAGTCTGGCAAATTCAAATTCAATGGTGTCGACAAAAATAGTGGCGTCTGGGAAAAAGGAGATCTTGGTTCCGGTATGGTTGGCATCGACCTCACCGACCACCTCAAGTGGTTTGGTGGTTTTGCCACGCTCAAAAGTAATCGCATGGACTTTTCCTTCACGACTGACCTCAGCTTTAAACCAATCTGAAAGGGCATTCACACACTTCGCCCCCACACCGTGCAATCCACCGGAGTATTTGTAAGCTCCTTGGCCAAATTTACCACCAGCGTGCAGGCTGGTCAGCACCAGCTCGATGGCCGGCATGCCAAACTTCGGGTGCATTTCCACCGGAATACCCCGACCATCATCCTCAATGGAGACAGAACCATCAACATGGATGGCAATTCTAATTTTTTGGCAAAAGCCAGCAAGGTGTTCGTCAATCGAGTTATCCAGAACCTCAAACACACAGTGGTGAAGGCCTCGTATATCGGGGTCACCAATATACATCCCAGGACGCTTACGAACAGCCTCAAGACCCTCGAGCTTATCGATCTGCGAAGCCCCGTATTCCTGGGTCTCGGAGACGTTGGTTTCTGCGGCATCTGAATCGGCGACGGGGTCGGCGACAGGATCGATATACTCTTGATTTTCGGGCTCGTTGGACGGATCGGACATAGACGCGCTAAGTCTCTGAAATTTCACCGCAGGAGACAAGGATCTTTACTCGATTTCAGCACTTTTTTTTCGAGCCTGCCAGATCTGCACATGAGGCGCAATGAGACCGAAAATGAGTGAAGAAACCTTATCAAATACCCAGCAGCTCGCGCTGCCAATTCATGAACAACTCTTCTGCTCCATCTTGATTGCCAGCCAACGCCTCAAGAGGGGCTCTGGGCGCAATCAAGGAGCCGTCAATATCGAGCTCTTCCGCCACTTTATTTCTTTTAGCAATGAGCTTGTTCAATCGAGAATCAAACTGCTTGTCCTTACTGCGCCGTTTGCCTCGAATGCGCTGCGGCATATCTTCCTCGGGAGTCGACTTCGCTTGGGCGATCGCTTGCTCAAAAGCCTTAATACGCCGAGGGCGATAATGGCGCGGCAGCTGCGGCTTCTTTCCATCCAAAAGATCCAGCACCCAATCCAGCAGCTGCTTATTCCCAGTCACCATAAAGGATGGACGGTCCCAGCTTGCGGCTTCGGCATCGCGCCACATCCAAAGAGCTTTCAGGTAATTCAAGCCTTCCGGCTCCAATTTGCCACTGCCCTTGATCCTCCAGCGGTCATCTTTGATCACAGGCACACGCTCCACAGACTTTGCACGTGCCGCCTCACAGCTTTCAGTGAACCACGCATAGCGCCCTTTCTCCTTCAACTGGGTAACAATCATCTCAGCCATCGGCAGCAGGTAAATCACATCGTTAAGCGCATACTTTTCCATCACAGGCGTCAGCGGCCGCTTTGCCCAATCCGCCTTCTGCGAGGTCTTTTCAATCTCGACCCCCATGTAATGGGCCACCAGATTACCATAGCCAAACTGACGCACTCCAAGCAAGCGGGCACCAATCTGAGTATCAAAAACAACGGGAGGAATCATGCCAAGGTTCGTCTTCAGCATGTGCATATCATAATCGGCCCCATGCATCCAGCAGATGGAATCTTCCAAATATTTCTTCAGTGGAGACAGATCATCGATGGCGAGCGGATCGATCAGCACATGATCCGCCCCATCGCTAAACTGCACCAGACACAGGCTCTCGCTGTAGCGGTGTAAACTATCGGCCTCAGTATCCACAGCGCATAGCACAGCTTGTTTGCCTCGCCCTGCAAAAAACGCATTCAGTCGCTCAATCGTATCAATCATATTCCTAGGAAGTAAAATGTTTACTTTTGCCAAAGAAACAATGATAAACTGTCAATATACTCAACGAAAACATTTAATTTTCAGAAAAATCAGGCAATCCCCAATATCGGTCATCCCAAACCCAAAATTGTAAGTCTAAATATTTTTTTTGCCCCTGATACCTTTGAAGACCATCAATTAGTAACGCCCTTCGCCTCAAGTAATCAAGAAGCAACTTTGGATTCGATGGCGGTGGATATTCATCCATCCACTTCACCCCTGCCTCAGCTCGGCTAATTTGTTTGAGTAATACTCGGTATCTTATCTTTACATTTTCCAGCTGAACCAAATCTCGCTCAAGCGCCAACTTAATCTGATCTTGAATAAGCTTCACCTGCACCTTTACTTGCGTAGATCGACGAGACTTCCGCCCTGTAAAATCAACAGAACTGCTTAAAGATGAAAACAGATTGACACTATCCACATCAAAATCTGTGTCGCTATTGGAATCATACAAAGTAGGAATGCCGACCCCATTACTCACCTTAGGAAGAACATCCACCTTCACCTGCCATAGTCGAGCCAGCGATGCTTCCATTTGACCTGCTGCCATCATCAGAGCCAACGTTCCAAACTCATGATCAGGATCTAGATGACCTAACTTCCCTTCATAAGAAATATTTGGCAGCGTATCAGCACGTAATTTCCAGTGTGATCCCGGCGTATTAAACAAACGGTTTAATGATATCCGCATCCGGTCTTCTCGTCTCTTGGCCGAACCAGAAGACACAACCTCGCGCATCCCCTCTCTATAAATAGCATCCGCATCTAAGCTCAAACCTAAAGGCCTCCGTTTTTTCATCTTTAATCGACTCAATGATTCATATTGAAGAAAATAGCCATACAAAGAAGCCTTCAATCGCCTCTCCAACAAAGCTGAATTTAAAATTTCCTGATAATACTTAATTTCCAAGGCGTACCTCTTCGCATAGAGAGTGAATGGGTCTGGAATATTAATGCCGCCAACAAGCCTCAACCCATGATCTCCAGAAGCCAAAGAACCTAAAGCCGCCCCTAAATTATAGACAGCAGCTAATCGAGGGTTCAATTCATGTAGAATGAATTTGCGCCGATCCTCCTTGGTTATCTCCAGCTTCCGCCGCGCTTGAACAAGAGCTGTATTGCCCTCCTCAAGCATGCTGCATGCCTTTTTCCATGATACAGGTTCAGCTAATCTCCCTGATTGAGACCCCAGCTCATTTCTTTGCCTCCTTACCTCGGCCTCAGCAGAGGCTATATTTTTGCCAAACTTCTGAGTAACACAAGCGGTATTAGAAAAAATAATCAAACCCAATAAAATCGGCGAAACGAAAGTCACTCTTGGAGCTAAACGCATAACCAGTATCTTATTACAGCCCACCTGAGGAGCACTTTTTAAGGCAGATATTCAAATGATCCAGTTCTACCATCTACCGTTATAAATCCACCTGAGATATAATCACTGAACTCAAGAACCAAGGGGCCATCAAGCGGCAGCGGAACCGCCGTCCCAGAAACATATGCTAATGTCACAATCGCTTCATCCGTCCCTAATGGCTGAGTTGTCGAATATGTAGCTTCAAATACTTCGATAATAGGCGTCCCCGTGCCTACACCCACGGTGCGGGTCATGGTAACCAGACCCGCCTCAACACGAGGGTTTTCAGGATCGTAATCACTCCCGAGAGGAACCGAATTCCCAGCTGTAAAATGGTAACTATAAGTATTATTTAGCCCCGATACAGGATCAGCATAATTCCCTGTGATTGTGCCTCCATCAAATTTGCCATCGGTCAAAATACTAGGCCGAAGCTGGTCGTCTCCACTATAACCATAAGGAACGAGTGAATTATCACGCACCTTGCGCAAATCTGTCTGCAAAGAAGTGACATACTGATCAGTCCCATTATTCTGAGAAAAGGTAATACCAGTAGTTAAGTCGAGAATCGTCGAGCCATCAGAATTAAACGTCACCGCGAAGACCACAGGAACGACATCCGCTGAATTGAAAATTGAGTCTAAATAGAAAACGAAAGGTTCTGAAGAATCTTCCCACACCTCTCCGTCCTCTCCAGTAAGCTCAATACGCCCAGAAGAGCCATCAATAGGCGTGTAGGTATAACGAAGTGACGCAATGTCATCTGGCCAAAACGACTTAAGCACATCCAATGAGGGCGTCCCTGTCGTATTCGTAACTACAATCGTAGGGCGAGCCTTCCCACTTTCGTAAACAACGCCGCCTGTTTCAACCCCTCCTGCACCTTGCACATCATCAGCAAAAAAAATCAGCTTTATCCCACCAGGAATAATGATCACCAACTCATGCAAAGTAGAGGGACGCGCCTGATTACTACTACCACCACTACCACCACTACCACAACCAGCAATAAAAACTGATACACAGAGAATTGATAAAACAGCGACAAAAGCAGCGAAGCGGCGACAAAAGGAAAGGTTAGTTATTTTCATAAGCGTTTGAACTGCAAGACAAATATCACACCGCCCCAACACGTCAACAGGAAAAATTCAATTGGACGTTAAAAATTGCACCCCAGTCTCAATCAAGGCTCTCACACTAGATCTTGCACACAGTCTTCCAGGTTCGCCAATGAAGCACTTTAAAGTAACAACCCTCCAAATCTTGTCGATCGCGGCTCAAATATAAAAACTCCGTTAAGTGTATATCTAATCCAATACCTCCCCCTCAGGACTCATCCACTAAGAAAATCGGTTCAGATCTTTTGACAAAATTCGAAGAGTCCTTCGGGCTCTGAAATGAAGCTTTGCTTGAAATAATCTTAATCCTGTCTGAAATAAAGATGAAATCGCCCTAATGTATTCACCCCTGCCCAGATGCCATACTTGACAAAATTGCACGAAACCTTAAAATGAAACCGACTAACAGAAAAACACTCCTCAACAGAAAGAACCTCCTCAGATCCTACTAAACCCGATGACTCTCATTACTCACCGTTTCCAGATAAGATTAAAGTTCTTTCTTTCATGTTTATTCTTAACCTGCGCTACACCATTATTATCCAGTGAGCTTAAAACTCTTGCAGAATACCCATACTCTGCCCAACTCTGGCTTGGGCATGTGAAGGCTGAACTAGCTCCCGCCCAAAATGCCGAATTTCGTTCCAAGGGAACGGGTTACATTCAACTCTATCTCAATGATGGAGACCGCATCACTCAAGGGGACGTCTTCGCCATCTTTCAAGCCGAACGAATCAACATGCAAAAAGAGGCTCTCGAGAATGAAAAAATTCTTCACGATGTAAAACTTCAATCCCTAGATCTCGACCATGAAGAAAAATCCATCATGCTGCAAGGCAACACAGATGAACTAGAAGTTAAACTAAACGAGCTGACTGTAGCCAGCGACCTAGACTCAGTTAAAAAGAACAAAAAATTATCCCAGCGAATTGCAGAAGCAACAATCCAATTAAAAAAACAAATCGAACGATCAAAAAAACGCATTGAACTCCACGATGACGAACTCAATTACCATACTGAACGCAAACAACTCGAACTTGTAATCAAAAGGAAAGAGCGTGAATTTCTGATCACAAAAAAAACAGCTGAATATCAAGCGCCTTTCGATGGAATATTTCGCATCACTCTCCCTAAAAACTCAGCCGACAAGGAAATAGACAAAACGAAAATATGGCTCGCTGGAGGTGTCATTTTTGCAGAAATTACAAATCAAGCACAATACAATGTCCGAGTATTAACATCATCTACAATCATCTCACAGAATGCCACTGAAAGTCTCACAATCCAGATACCTCTCCACGGAGCTGGTATATGTCACGCACGATACATTAAAACAGACACCCAAGGTCAACGCCGCACCAAAGTTCTCGTCTTTCAGGTTATTGATGAAGATCGACAGCTAGCTAAAAAAATCGCCAAATCGAACCCTCAGGCTCAAATTTACAGAGAGCTACCAGACAAATGCCACATTGTCGCGAAAAAAGACTTAATCAGTGAAACCATAGGGACTCATGTTGAAGGGGGATGGGATGCCATCGTCAAAAGAATATGGCCTCAGGCCAAGATCATAGCCGTCGGTCACCGCGACCTTGCTATTCAAGCCGCTCAATAAAAACAAAGACCACCAAACCGCCTCATGAAACTTCAATTTCATTCGGTTTCATACCGTTACCCCCGAACTAAAAACTGGATTTTTGATTCGTTTAGCCGTGAGTTTCAAGAAGGAATCCACTTACTAAAAGGCTACTCAGGGTGCGGAAAAAGCACCATGCTACGTTTAGCCTCTGGACTTCTCACTCCCGAAAAAGGACATATCTCCTTCAGCAGCTCTCGGGCTATTGGATCCGCTCAGTTTTTAAGGCTGGATGTGGGCTTTGTTTTCCAGCAGCTAAACCTTCTGCCTCTAGCCTCAGTAAAGCGCAACGTTACCCTCGCCGCAAAGCTAGCAAACCAAACAGACAAAGAAGCCTTATCCTGGCTAGAGAAATTAGGCATTTCAGATTTGGAAAACCGCAAACCAGCTGAACTCTCTGGAGGCCAACAGCAACGGGCCGCTCTAGCCAGAGCTTTAGCAAAAAAACCACGCCTACTCTTTCTGGATGAACCAACATCCGGACTAGACGACCACAATACTCAGATAATCAAATCTGTCATCAGTCATGATTTACCCGAAAACATGATCTGCCTTATTGCAACCCACGACTCACGCCTTTTTTCTTTGACCCATGAGATCCTTGATTTTAATTCCAGCCTACTTACTACGTAATTCCTTACACAGGTGGCTTGAAAACCCAGCATCTCCAACAACCAAATTTCTCATCCCGTTTCTTTTTGGTCTGCTGGGACTTATGGTATTTGGTCTTATGCGCGGTATTGAAACCGAGCTTGAAAATCAACTAACCCATGGTGACCTTAGAACTCTCCAAACCAGTGAATATATCACAGCAGAAGATGCCGCAACCCGATATTATGAAGCGATGGAAGAGTCCTCGATCTGGGAACCATACTGCTCACGCATAGACCTCTTTTTTCAACTCCCTATTGTTGCTAGTTCAGGTTCATTACTTAAAATCCCCGTCCTAGCCTACACGGAAACCCCGTCGTTTCTTGACATCCCCGCCCCCCCTGCCGGTGAGGCGCGCCACGTTATCCTCTTCGTTGCCAAAAACTCAAAAAATCAAAGTGAACTTCTGAATATTCAAAACTATCAACTCTCTGTAAAAGTTCTACCGATGCCTGAAAAGCTACAACAAATCTACCGCATAAATGCGATGGCATTTGTGCCCGCTGAAATGATGGAGGTCCCACTTTTAATCAGTCATACACAGATACAAATTCTCGAACCAAAAGCCGAAATTTCAACCCGAGACCTAGAAACCCTTATCCTAAACTATTCTGAAGCCGAAAGATGCAATATCCGAATTCAATCCTCTGGAGCTATCATCGAACGCTTGAATCAATTTATAACCCAACAGAAATACGTTAGGATTATATTAGGCGGCAGTATCGCCGTTATTCTCAGCTTAGTTTTAGGAAGCCTCTCACTTCTTGAGTTCCGTCAGGAACTTTACCTATTCGCTTTATTGCAAAGTCTAGGAGTTCGCCGTATTCAGCTCATCGTCCACTACTTGCTCGAAACAATCCTCATTACTTTTGCTGGAGGCTTGTCTGCGCTGTTGTGCAGCCAATATATCACCTCAACCCTTCTCAATAAATCACCTACAATCATGGGAAAATCAGGTCAAAGTATATCACTTGATATAGCCACCATTGCTTCAGTTGATCTCGTCACCATCGCCGGATCCATCCTCACTGGGGTAGCCCTCTCATCCCTCCCGTTCATCCTAGGATTAAGAAAACAACCAGGCCTGATGCTGCAGTAAGCCTCTTTCACCTGCGCCCAATGGTCAACCCTTTGAGCAGTAATTCAGCGTTGGATCCCGTTTGAGAAAGATTTCTAAGCAAGGTCTGAATCGACTCACCTATGGGCAAAGATGCCAATTGGCGCCGAATCTCCAAGACCTTTGTCATTTCTGCAGGGTGATACAGACGATCATCATTTCGAGTGCCGCTCTGGGGAATGTGAATAGCAGGGTAAATCCGCTGCTCGGCAAGCTCGCGGTCGAGCCTCACCTCCATATTTCCCGTGCCTTTGAACTCCTCAAAAATCACGTCGTCCATGCGACTTTCGGTCTCGATCAATGCCGTGGCCAAAATGGTCAAACTTCCACCCTCTTCACAATTTCGAGCCGCCCCGAAGAACTTCCGGCTCTGCTGTAATGCCACAGGACTAAGCCCACCAGAACCAATCGGTCCACCTCCACGCTGGGAATTGTTGTGTCCACGGGCAAGGCGCGTTAAGCTATCGAGAAGCAAAACGACATCTTTCCCTTGCTCGACGAGGCGCTTTGCGCGTTCCATCACCAGATCGGACACCTGGGCGTGGCGCTTGGCCGGCTCATCAAAAGTGGAACTGAACACATCAGCCTGCACCGTTTCCTCAAAATCAGTCACCTCTTCAGGGCGCTCATCGAGCAACAAAACAATCAGTTCGACCTCAGGGTTATTGAGCTGGATCGACTTGGCAATCTGCTTGAGCATGATGGTTTTACCTCCACGTGGTGGAGCAACGATCAGGCCACGCTGCCCTTTCCCTAAGGGGGCGATCAAATCGAGCACGCGGGGAGTGTATCCCGTTTCTTTGTTTTCCAAAATAATACGCTCATCGGGAAACATCGCCGTGAGTTGATCAAACCCCTTGGACTTTTGAAACTGATCCGCAGGAATACCTTCGATCTCTAGAATTTCACTCGCGGAGATGTATTTATCCCTCCCCTTGGGGCCACGAAGCTTCACTTTTACTTTTTGCCCTACGGTTAACGCAAACTCACGTATCAGATGACCACTGACATAGAGATCATCCGGTGAGGTTTTAAAGCTTTTAACCGGATCGCGCAGCATGGCATAATTATCCTTAGCCTGCTCCATAATCCCTTCACCTTCGAGAGCCACACCTTCACGGGCATAAAATGAGATTAACTCAAAAACCAATTGGCTTTTTGAGGCTTTTGCCGGGATCTTCACGGGCAAAACTTCCAGCATCGCATAAATTTCCGATAATGGCTTCACCCGCAAATCGTTAATATTCACGGCGGTAGGGAGATTCAGCTCGGGTTCCTGGCTCACGGACTCGGGAGCTGACGGCTGCGGCGATACGGGCTGAGGCGAACTCACTTGTTCTGGGCTCTCAGGAGTATCGGCGGAGGATTCGATTTCTTCGTTCATAGGAAATAGTAATTGGGAAGTTGTTATTAGGAAAGGGGAAGTCAACGCCACTGGGGTGGCGATAGTATTAGCGCTTAGGCTGATGAATCATGAAAAAACATACCTCATTCAAAGCTCATCACGAGATGCGCAGTGACTAGAATTATTCTAGGTTCATGAGGTAGCGGTGAATTTGTGATTCCAATATCTTCGGTGGCCCTTCATTCCAGAACACCACATCAGCCAAAGCTAGCTTAGACTCTATGGGCATCTGGGAGCGAAGCACTCCCTCAATGATATCATCATCCCAATCGTTGCGGTTTTTGAGTCGGCTGATTTGTGTTTCTCTGCTGCTTGCTACCACCAAGTTGGCCGACTGGCCAAAATCAAACCCACCTTCAAACAGGAGGGGGATATCCGCAACGAACAGGCGGGACGACCCGTTTCTAGCTGTCTCAGCTAATAATGCAAGACATTCTTGAATCACCCTGGGGTGAAACACCTGCTCGAGAAAGACTTTCACCCCAAGATCGGAAAACGCCTGATCGCGAAGATACTTTTTATCAATGCCTCCATCCTTAGAAATCACTTTTGTTCCAAAATGATTCTTTAACTCTGCATCCACCTCAACATCCGCATAGAGACGTGCCACTGAGGCATCGGCATCAAAAAACACCACCTCGGGAAGCATCTCTTTCATCAATCGACCACAGGTGGATTTCCCCGTCGCGATACCGCCGGTGAGTGCCACAATATTCAGTTTGGCCATGATGAGGAAAACCCCGACCGCGTTGCCACGGCCGGGGTTGATAGTTGTTTAACAGCGGTATGCTACTTACCTGGAAGTAAATCTTCTGCGCCCATAACAGGACCCGCACCAGGAAGATCAGATGGAGCAGCGGCTCCACCGGAGCTGTCGTTAATCCGGTTACCCGCAGCATCAATGATTTCAGCTGTTACAAAGATGATCAAGTTGCTTTTGATGTGGTTTTCCGCCTTGCTCTGGAACAGTCGACCAATGATCGGAAGGTCTCCAAGTATAGGCACCTTATCCTCAATATTTTGCACGGATTCAGCCATCAGGCCACCGACAGAGACGGTGTAACCGTCATAGATGGTGAGCGCTGTGGTAACACGGCGTGTCGAGAACACGGGCATTTCAATCCGGTTTTCGGTGATCGTTACCTGAATAGGGTTACCCATGGCATCAGATGCCGGACTCTGGATCGGACTACCGTAGTTGATAAATCCTTCAAACTCGACAATTTCAGGAGCGAAACGAAGATCAATGGTGTAGTTATTCTCACCAATAGTCGGCTCAATTTCCAAAGTCACACCCGTATTACGAGTTTCAAAAGCCGTTGGTGTGGCTGGAGTCACCGGGAAGGATGAGGACCCTCCAGCACCACCGCCACCGATACCACCGATACTGGTGGTCGTTCCTACACTATTGGGAAGCTCTGGTGGTTCGTATTCAGTTGGATAAATAAACTCACGGATGACCTCAATAGTCGCCTTCTCACCACTTCGGGCGAGAACACTGGGAGCGGTCATGATATCGGCGCCCTTTTTCTGGGCCAAGCCCCTCATGATCATTTGCATCTTAGCGTCTCCGTAAAGACCTGTCATCGAAAGAATACCAGGAGCGACATTGGAGTTCTGCGAGTTCCGAGTCGGATTATTAAGAATGGAGTCGATACTGTTACGACTGACGGCATAGTCACCACTGCGGAGTGCCGCAGTGCCGATGTTACTTACAGAATCATTGGAAGCACCAATTCCAGGAATGGAGGGATTACCAAAATCTGAACCTGTGCGAGGAGTACCATTACCAATGGTGCCACCACCAAGGAAAGTGCCGCTTCCATTTAATGCCATGGGAGAGAGAATCCAGTCAAAGCTGAGCTCGTCACTGTTTTCCTGACTGATTTCAATGAACTTGGTGAGGATGCGCACCTGACGAGGCCCTTGGCCGCGAATGGCATCGATTAATTGCTCAATGATATCGAGATTGGCAAGTGTGTTGCGCACCACCAA
This sequence comes from uncultured Verrucomicrobiales bacterium, assembly GCA_964398555.1. GTDB lineage: Bacteria > Verrucomicrobiota > Verrucomicrobiia > Verrucomicrobiales > Akkermansiaceae > Oceaniferula. Next base: position 12,209 of record CAYNNY010000002.1, on the reverse strand, counting down.
GGTGCTGGTAGCGGCGATATAGTTGGCAAATGCTTTGTCAGGGAAACTAACGCCGTTGCTCTTCAAGAGCTCAAGAGCTCCTAGGCGTGGCTTTAAAGTATCTCCACCCGTAGTTCCGCCACCACCAAATGGATCGTCGTTCCCAGAATCAACAGAGGAGCTGCCATCAGTCAACTTAGCAATGAAATCAGGTGGGACAATGAAGTTGCGGGTGTAAAGGTCATCAATCTCAAAAGAGTCCAGCGGCAAGAGCACCACTGAGTGCTCATCCAGCTTGTAGCGCAAGCGCGAGGCATCACAGATATACTGAAGCACAGTGCCCAGCGGGACATTGCTCAACTTAAGCTCTTTGATACGGGCGAAGCCTGGATCTACGGCGACAGACTCATCAGCGTCGAGACTATCATCGTCACCAGAATTGGACGCTGCCACACTTGGCTTACGGATAATGAAGTTCAAGCCGACACCCTCGGGATCAATTTCGCGGGCCCTCAGGCGAAGGAAGTCAAGAGCTTCTTCTACCGTTGTATTATCAAAATCAACAAAAGGAATAATAATGGTATTCAGTTTTTCCTGAAGGAGTTGGACACCTGTGGTGGGTCCACCTGTGCCACCAGTCTGCCCGAGGTCGGGAAGCTCGGCGGGCACGGTCATTTCCCAAGCCTTATCCACTTCGGCAAGCAGGGCTGCACGGGTGTGGTCATACGCGGCGCGATAATAATCAGAACGAGTAGCGGCACTCTTCTCAAGCCAGCGGCGAGCGGCCTTGTTGTAAGGATCAATCAAAAGCACTTTCTTAAATTCAGCTTCAGCTTCGTTATATTGGCCAAGGTTATAATAGCCCTCACCCATGTAGAGATGCCTACGAACTGAGTCAACATTCTGAGCATGCCCATAGGTCAAGGCCGGATTATCACGGATAGGATCATCAAGATAAGCAAGCTGCTTCTTGGCTGCAAAGTTGGCTGGATCCTTGCGAAGAACATCGTCGAGCAAAGCACGGGCTTCATCATATTTACCAACACGACGGTATTTCTGCGCCAGAGCAACTGAAGCGTCACCGAGGTGACCGATATACGACCTGCGGCGATCATCCAATGCAGGTCCGGGAGGAAGTAGGCTCACGGCAATCTTATACTGCTTCACAGCCTCTTCGTAGTCCTGCTGAGCATAGGCAGCGCGACCGAGCGCGAGTGCTTCGTCAGCTTGGTTGACAAGAGCGGATCTGCGAGCGATCTCTTTTTGAGCGATACTTGAAGTGCCACCGTAGTATCCACCACCTTCGCCAGCTTGGGCGATATTAATGGCGACCGGCATAGAGGCGGCTACAGCCATCAAGACAGCGGCTTTTCTGCTAACAGAAGAACCACTGATGTGAGGTGGGTGGATAAGATTTCGGGCGCGATTACGGGCGTTGCCGTGTATGGTTGATTGCGTAGGTGTAGTTTCCATAATAAGCGTGAATATTTAGTGGCGTTTTAAAGGGTCTTTGTGAAGCGTTTTTTTCAGTTTTTTTAAATTGGGCTGGCTGTCAAGGTATGTAAACAACATGCCAGCCATACTTAGTAATTACAAGATCGTCCCTTGAGCATTACTTGGCATAGGACATAATATGTGATTTTTTCTTTCCGTCTTGATCGGTGTATTCCACCTCGGCAGTCTTGGCCTCAAGATCAACCTTCTTCAACAGGTAAGGTTTCTTGGTGCTCTTTTCATCATAAGGCAAAGAGAAGCTAATATTCTCCTCAATTTTAAACATGTTTCCTCCCTGCTTCAGAGCCTTCAAAGACAACTCGACAGTGCTATCGACAATACCAAGGGAGCCGCCTCCGATGCGTCTGCCTCTTTTATCGAAACGATACTCCTGACCTTTCTTATTTGGCTTAAGATCTTCGATCACCCAGACTTTCATATTCTGCATAATTCCATTCTTCTGCACCTTCTTTTCTTCAAGGGCCTTGAATTTGAAGCGCTTCTGCATTAACGGCTTCACAAAAACAATAGGTTGACCTGCCGCTATGGGATCCGGCCCCATTTTATTCTTATCACGACCACTAGAAGTTTGTAATTTAAACTTCATTTTTCCACTACCATAGTCTGAGGGCTTCAGGTGGGCACGTGTCGTTTTCACCGAAACCACCTTGAGCTTGGTAATTAGATCCGGATGGGAATCAAATTTATTAGGATCTGTTTTGGCAAGAAACTCCTCCTTGTTGGAAAATCCATCTTCATCAGGATCAAGCTCGGGAGAATCACTATAGCAAGGGTCTATGTCATTATCCAGCCACCACGAGTTCGGGATAGGGGCATGCACAGGAGCACTCACAGGAAGGTCAACCGGATTTCCAAGTTCTCCCCTTTTGGCAAAGAGAGGCACCCCAATCATCAAATTCACCTCGCGCCCCGCCTTTGTTTTAGGCTTGCCATGGATATGAACCTTGCCAAGAGAGACCTCAACCTCTTTAATTTTAGGCAAGCTCGGCACACTAACATCGTCGTTCCGCTTCACCGAATCACGGACAAACGCCTCCTCGACAGCGCCCTTGTTACTTATAACGGAAGCACCAAAAGCAAGTGCAATGACAGCAGCACCTCCAATGGCGGCTTTTTCGTAGTTATCTGAAATCCAAGACATATCTGATTGATAATAGGTAATTAATGAATGGTATGTATGTAAAAAGCGAAGTCGCCTAACGGTCTAATTTCGGCTGGCCTCTCTGCTGCTTCTGCAGAGGTCCATCTGCCTTCTTTTCGATCAGCACGATATCGAGACAAAGAAAGACGTTGAGTTTTTCCTTACCAAGCACCTGCTTGAGAATAAGCTCCCCTGCAGGAACAGCGGCTTTCTCCGGCTCCTTAACGGCCACGGCCTCAGCACCGCCTTCAGATTCATCTTCGCCAAAAAGACCCTCGCCCTGATCATTCTCTCCATCCAAACCACTGAACAGGTCATTGCCTTCAACTACATTTTCAACGGGGAAGCTGGCGTCACGTTGATTGGGAGCCGCCTGGCTTTCATTGAGAACTCGCACACCTCGAATGGCATAAAAATATTCTTTAGAATTCACCAAAGCCAACAAAAACTTTCGAACGGAAGCCTCGCTAGCCGTGAAGGAGATCTCCATCGGCATTAGCTCATAAGCCCGGCCAGCCGCTTTCTGGTTATTGTTACCACGAACCGGCCCCTTTGCCCGCCCCTTACGAGTTCGAGGCTCAGGCTCAACTACTGCAACCTTGCCGCTTTCCTCAGGCAACTCAACGCGGCGAATGTTCGCTATTGCATCGGGTTGCACCTCAGCGAGCTTAGCCAGCATCCACTGGATCGCGCCGAGCTCATAATGAAGTTTGGCGGTTGCGCCAGCCTTCACAGCACTCGCCGAGTATTTTTCAAAACCAAACAAACAATCGTCTGGAAGCTTGGTGCCAGCATTAGTGAAAAGCTTACGTAGATCCGTGTCCATTTTCACCTGAATGTCCTTGAACTGCTCAGGCGTCATTTTCTCCAACTTCTCAGGTCGATATCCGAGCACAAGCGTCCGCACATCCTTAATGGTGTTCTCGTATTCTTCAATTCCCTCCTCCCGATCACTGAGGTTCTCAGAGGAAGGGTAAGGTTTTGATTTTTCGAGCGTAGCATACTGCCCTTTAAGATCTTGGTAGTGCTCTAACTTCTCATCGTAAGCTCCTCCTTGTGAAAGCCCAACGTAGAGAATCGCAACGGTGATCACAGTCGTGACACCAGCCAATCCGGCAACAAATTTATTTTCCTGAATCCAACTCATGGTCGTGTAGTAATTTAAAGCGAAGAATCTATGGTTTATTTTTTAGAAAATCGTGCTCGCTCTGGAGCCAAAATGGGATTTTTCAATGGAATGGTAATTTCAAATGGCGCGGCATAATCACCTTCAGCCAACTTATCCGTTAACGTAATACTCAGATCCTCCTTAGAAGGCACATTGAAGTGTTTCGAACTCTTGCGAAGCTCCCCGATTTGCTGGTAAACATTTTTGTATCCACTTGCGCCACCGCGCCAAAAACCTTTCAGGCGAATCGCATTGATCATACGCTGAGGCTCACTGGCAGCAGCACTGCGACCTCTGCTTCGACCTTTTCTACGACGCGCAGGCTCAGAAGGTTTCAGAAGCTTCAACTTCGCCAAAGCAGACGAGCCATAGCTAATGCTGGCAAAATCACTGACGATAACCGATTGAGACTTCTGCTCGGCATCTGCACCGGGTTTAAAATCAACCACTGGATCAAAATCAACAATCCACACTGAATCACTGGCAAAATTCTCTCCCAAGTCACGCATCACATCTATCCAGAGGGTTCGCGCCGTCTGAGCCGCGACAAGCTGTTTACCATAACGATCCAGCGTCTGCTCGCGCTTAGAGAGCTTTTCCAAAGGCCCAGAAAATTCTTCCAGCCCAGCACTATCGCTTTTGAGCTGTTTCAATTTCTGACCCGCTTCGGCATTACGTGCGATATTGGATCCTGCCCAAGCCCCAAGTCCAACAATCAGGATCGCGGAGGCCGCCATCAAGAGTGGCTTGCGTCGCGCCACATCACGTTCGTGAGAAACCACATCGGGAACGAGATCAATTTCAAGCTCTGCCTGACCAATGCCGCGTAGGGCAAGACCAACGAGTTCACCAAGCTGGTGAGCCTCAGTCGCAACTTGATCCACATCCACGCCTTTACCCACAGAAATACGTTTAAGCGGGTTAAAGAAATCAATAGGCAAACGAAGTTTCTCTTGGAAAAAATCGGCAATATACGGAAGGTTTGCCCCGCCTCCAGCCAAGAGGATTTCCTTAGGTGCTTTCCCCCCGTGCTGACTCCTGAAATAGTTAGTCGTGCGTGCAATCTCGGCAGGTAACTTGCCCAAGGCATTCCGGATAATCGTCGCCAGAGCTGCCGTTGATTCATCCATCTGTGAAGTATGCGCCGTATTCAAGGCGACCATGCCGTTTGAACATTTTTGAGATTCAGCCTCAGCAAAACTCACTCCATACTCCTTGGCGATGGCGGTCGTGATCGAAGCTCCACCCACGGCCACACTACGGGTAAACATACGCTTCCCTTCGAGATAGATCAGGTTGCAAGTCTTCGCACCGATGTCGATCAGCAAGGTCGTTTCCTCAAGATCAGGGTAGTTGTATCGCAGTGCATTATAGAGCGCCATTGGAGAGGCATCCACCTCATCGGTGTGCTGCCCCGCTTCGAGAATCACGTCGTTGATCTCGTTAAGGGCATCTCCCTTGATCGCTACTAACGCGACCTCTTTTTCGCCGGAACCGCTTTCGAGCAACTGCCAGTCCCATATCACTTCATCGATAGGAAACGGAACATGCTGCTGCGCCTCAAATTTTACCAACTCCTCAATATTTGCATCATCAATCGGCGGAAGCTTGATAAAACGCGTAAAGACCGCTTGACCGGAAATTGCGTATTTTATTTTCGATTTGCCAATTTTCAGCCTCTCAGCGAGATCGGACACAGCGACCCGAATCTGGGGCAACCGCGCCATCTCAGCAGCCGGATCAGCAAGAATGGATGAAGAATCGTATTTTTCGAGAATCAGTCCTCCATTTTTTGAGGTCTTAAATACCCCCATGGAAATGCGTTGAGATCCAATGTTCAACGCGACCGTAGCCTGTGCATCTGCCATAATGATTGTGTAGAAATATTAAATTGTAAGGGTATTGAGAAAATTTGCAGGATGAGCTGCATTCCTATCGACGAGGAGCTTCGATCTCGGCATAACGATCCCACCAGAGAAATTTGAAGGGCGTTTCATTTTTGTTCAGCAACTGAATTTTATCGTAACGGGAAAGCTTCAACCACCAGCCTGGATCAGCCGTCGAGGAGAACTTTCCGGAGTTTTTATATCCAGCCTGTCCGTTGACCATGATCTCACCACCCACGGACTTGACGATATTCTTGCCAGCCCGATCACGCCCGCTGATCCGCTTGACGGCCGCAGGAGATAGGTAAACAGAACTGTAAATATCTTCGCCAACAGGAACGTTCACATGAATCACCTCTTTCTCAAGAAAAACAGGCTTGCGACCCCCTTGCGGATCATCAATCGCAACATACCATTTAACGGTAACTCGATCGATGAATTTTTGCTTATAGTCGCGCGGCATGTCGATGTTAAACTTCACCTCAACCTCTAGCCAGTCCTTCGGCTTAAAACTCTTGTTTTTCCCAACACTGAATTGGGGTGATGGGATATTATCAAAATCAGGCTTGGCAACATCCACTTTCCCCGTCTGAGCCATCAGAGGGGACGCGGCTGAAAGAAGGCCTAACACAAGGGAAGTAAGTAACAGATGATGCTTGAAAAGTTTCATAGTGGTTGAGCTTTGATGAACACTACAAACCTGATTTCAGATTGACCAGAAGAAAGAACGAAAGATTGATACTTTTTTACGTGTATTCATTGTGATGCCATGCCCACACCCTACCCAACAGCACATTCCTAAAAAGGAAGTCGCATATCACACTTGTGATTCACCGCTCATTATGATTTGTAAAGTCCGTCATGGCCAAGCCGCAACAATCTAAGAAGCAAAAATCTGCAATTCAACCCACCCGAAGCGACGACTTCCCCGAGTGGTATCAACAAGTCATCCGCGCTGCCGACATGGCTGAAAACTCGGAAACACGCGGCTGCATGGTCATCAAACCGTGGGGATACGGTATCTGGGAACTCATCCAACAGCAGCTCGATGTGAAGTTCAAAGCCACCGGACACCAAAACGCCTACTTCCCCCTGCTGATCCCCCTTTCCTTCCTCGAAAAAGAAGCCGGACACGCCGAAGGCTTTGCCACCGAGTGCGCCGTAGTCACCCATCACCGACTCGAAACCGAGAAACAGGAGGACGGCTCCGTGAAAATGATCCCAACCGGAAAACTCACTGAGCCCTACGTCATTCGCCCCACCTCGGAAACCATCATCGGAGCCGCCTTCTCCCGCTGGGTTGAATCCTACCGCGACCTCCCCCTACTCATCAACCAGTGGGCGAACGTCATGCGCTGGGAAATGCGCCCCCGCCTCTTCCTCCGCACCGCAGAGTTCCTCTGGCAGGAAGGCCACACCGCCCACGAAACCAAAAAGGAAGCGATCGAGGAAACCCGCCTTATTCACCAGCTTTACGAAGATTTCCTCCGCGACCACCTCGCTATCCCAGTGATCCCCGGCGAAAAAACCGAGGCCGAACGCTTCCCTGGCGCCGATATGACACTCACCGTCGAAGCCATGGTGCAGGACAAAAAAGCCATTCAGGCAGGCACATCCCACTACCTCGGGCAGAACTTCTCTAAAGCGCAGGACATCTCGTTCACCGACCGCGATGGCGCCAAACAATTCTGCCACACCACATCCTGGGGCGTATCCACCCGACTCATCGGCACCCTCATCATGGCGCATGCCGATGACGATGGCCTCGTCCTCCCGCCTCGTGTCGCACCCCAACAAATCATCATCATCCCCGTCACCCCCAAGGAAGAAACGCGCGATGCCATCATCGATGCCTGCCAGGCGCTCGCCGAGGTCCTCCGCCGCGAAAAATCCTACGCCGGGCAGCCACTCCGCATTCAAGTCGATACACGCGACATCGGAGGAGGAATCAAAAAATGGGAATGGGTGAAAAAAGGAGCCCCCATCCGGATCGAAATTGGCCCACGCGACCTCGAATCCGGCAAAGTCTGCCTCCAACGCCGCGATCGCGCGCCGATGGAGAAGGAATTCATCCCCAAAGAAGACTTCATCCGCAATGTGGAAGAAATCTTACACGAAATCCACCACACCCTGCTCACCCGCGCCACAGAGCTGCGCGACAGCAATATCACCGAGTGCAACGACATCGAAGCCTTCCACAAATACTGGGATCAAGACCAGCCGGGCTGGCTCCTCACCCCGTGGAATGGTAGCCGCGAACAGGAAGAAGAACTTTCCAAGCAACATAAAATCGCCATCCGCTGCCTCCCTAACGGGCTTCAAGAGGAAGAGGAGAAATCCTGCCTCCTCACCGGCACTCCCACCCCTCAACGCGCCCTCTGGGGACGCAGCTACTGAACCACAAACACTAAACTCCAAATACCAACTTCTCCGCTTAAAACCGGAGTCGACACAGCGCAATTGATATTTGACTTGGTATTTGAAACTTAGAACTTAGAATTTAAAACACAATGGGCATATTCAGCAAACCAAAACTCCGGGGCAAAGGTCAATCACGCGACTCAATGCCCGATGATCTCTGGACCAAATGCGCCGACTGCCGCGAGATGATCCACACCCTGGACCTCCAACAAAACAACCAAGTCTGTCCGGAATGTAACTACCACTTCCTAATGCCGTCACGCGATCGCATCACCTTCCTCGCAGACCCCGGCAGCTTTCAAGAAACCAACGCCGGGCTCTACTCCACGAACCCGCTTGGATTTGATAAATACGAGGAAAAAATCGCCATGCTGCGCGAAAAAACCGGCCTCAATGATGCCGTCGTCACAGGCCCCCTTACCATAGAGGGCAAACCTGCCGTGATTGCCGTGATGGACTTTAAATTCTTCGCTGGATCCATGGGTTCCGTCGTCGGAGAGAAAATCACCCGCGCTATCGAACAAGCCACCGCAGAAAAATCAGCGATGATCATCGTTTCAGCTTCTTCAGGTGCGCGGATGCAGGAGGGAATGCTTTCTCTCATGGTTCTCGCCAAAACCTGTGCAGCCCTCGCCCGCCACTCCGAGGCCAAACTCCCCTACATCTCAATCATGACCCACCCCACCACCGGTGGGGCCTCCGCCTCCTTTTCAACCATCGGCGATATCAACCTTGCTGAACCCAAGTGCATGATCGGCTTCGCTGGCCCTCGCGTGGTCAAAGAAACCACCCACCAGGACCTCCCTCCTGGGTTCCAAACTGCCGAGTTCATGCTCGAGCACGGCCTGATCGACGACATCGTCCATCGCCGCGACCTCCGCGCCAAGCTCGGCCAACTGCTCGGATACACCCTTGCGTAGCGCGACCGTCTCGGTCGCTCAAAACCCCATCAGCCAAAGGCTGCAAACTCCCCACCCCAACAAGGGCCAGCAAAACTCCCCCCTCAACAAAGGGCCTTCAAAAACTCCCCATCATACCAAGGTCCTTACACTCCAACCGTAAGCCCTACACATCACCCTCCAGCAGCCAGCATGACCTATCCCGAAGCGATCACCTGGCTCTACGCCACCCAGCAGTTTGGCATCAAGCTCGGGCTTGACCAACCGCGTAGACTCCTACGCGAAACACTCGCCTTCCCCACCGCAAACACCAAGGTCATCCATATCGCCGGCACCAACGGAAAAGGCTCCACCTGCGCCATCATCGATGCCCTCGCCCGAGCCAGCGGCACCCGCACCGGACTCTTCACCTCCCCTCACCTCATCGACTACCGCGAGCGCATCAAGGTCAATGGCCAGGATATTCCAGAAGAAACCACGGCCCAATACCTCACGGAGATCAAAGAACTCTGCGCGGATACAGGAAAATGGAAAAACCACCCCACATTTTTTGAACTCACCCTCGCCGTGGCCATGCGCCACTTCCGCGAACAAGAATGTGAACTCATCATCCTAGAAACAGGCATGGGTGGCCGGCTTGATGCCACCACCGCCGTCCCTGCCAACCTCGCCGTCATCACCCCGATCGCCCTCGACCACTCCCAGTGGCTAGGCGACAGCATCGAGAAGATCGCCTATGAAAAAGCAGGCATCATCATCGCGAAGCAACCCGTCATCAGCAGCACCCAGGAACCCGCAGCCCACAGCGTCATCGAACAAGAAGCCGCCGAACAGCAAGCCCCTCTACAATTCATTACCCAGCCGCTCACTGGCTACCACCTCAACATCCCTGGCCCGCACCAGAAACACAATGCCGCGGTCGCCGTCGCCGCCGCCCACGCCATCAACCTCCCAGTCAATACCGACATCGTGCGTCACGCCCTCAGCACCGTCACCTGGCCCGGCCGCTTTGAAAAAATCAACGCTCCAGACCTCACCTCCCCCATCATTCTGGATGCCACCCACAACCCCCACGCCGCCACCGCACTCGTCGAAACTTGGCAACAAGAATACCCCGACCAAAAAGCCAGCATCATCTTCGGAGCTGTCGAAGGAAAAAGCACCTCGGAAGTCCTCTCGATCATCGCCCCCATCGCCTCCCATTTCCACTTCGTGCCCACCAACTCCCCTCGCTCCCTCAACACCAAAGAACTCGCAGCTGCCCTTCCAGAAAATCCCCCACCCTCCACAGCACACCCCACACTTTCCTCGGCCATGAGCGCCACTCAAACCGCCACTAACCCCACCCTCATCACCGGCTCCCTCTTCCTCATTGGCGAAGCCAAAGCCGCCTTAGCAGGCCGAGAAACAGTAGCCAGTAGCCAGTAGGCGGTGGTCAGGAGACGGTAAGCAGTAAAAAAAACATCATCCCAAGCATATCAACTTCGCCTAAATTCGCGCACATTCGCGGTTAAAAACGAACCAGCAACCTCCGCCCTCAACCCAAGCAAATTCTGAAAAATTTTGTTAATTCTGTCGAGCGCCGCAGGCAACAACCCAAGGAATAATCATCCAACTTTAAACTAACCAATCCAATCTAAAACCATGACTTTCAAATCACTTCTCCGCCGCAACGAAATCGGCGCCAACTCCTACCTCGTCGAAATGGACGGCACCAGCATCGTGCTCGACTCCGGAATGCACCCCAAAGAAGAAGGGCTCGATTCCCTTCCCGCGCATCACGAACTCCAGCCCAACAGCGTCGACTCCATCTTTGTCACCCACTCCCACCTCGACCACTCAGGCTCCCTCCCCGTGCTCATGCGCGGTCAGGAAAACGCCCAGGTGTATATGACCCCAGCCACCGCTAAACTCGTCGATGCCCTACTCCATAACTCCGTCAACGTGATGGAAAGCAAACGCATCGAGCTCGGCATCACCGACTACCCATTCTACGGCCACCGTGAGCTCGACCGCGTCGAAAAACGCTGGCGCACCTTCGGCTACGAGCGACCCTTTAACATCGGCGGCCCCGACAGCAAAGTCCGCGCCACCTTCTACGATGCCGGCCACATCCTCGGCTCTGCCGGAGTCCTTCTCGAAACTCTCGACAAACGCGTCTTCTACACCGGCGATGTCCAGTTTGAAAACCAAACCCTCATCCCCGGCGCCCGCCTCCCCGAGGACGACATCGACACCCTCATCATCGAAACCACCCGTGGTGCCTCACCGCGCCCTGATGGATACTCACGTGCTGAAGAAGAACTCCGCTTCGCCCAATCCATCAACGACTGCCTCGAAGGTGGCGGCTCCGTGCTTGTCCCCGTATTTGCCATGGGTAAAACCCAGGACGTGCTCACCATGATCCACCGCTTCAAATCCGAAGGACTCATCCCGGACGTCCCGGTTTACATCGGCGGACTCAGCACCAAGATGACCCTCATCTTTGATGAATTTGCAGATTCCACACCGCGAAACAACCCCGGCTTCCGCATCATGAAAGACATGGAAGTCAAAACCGGAGGCCGCCGCAAAAAACGCGCCCCCATCGTTTACCAAAAAGGCTGTATCTACGCCCTCTCCAGCGGCATGATGACGGCAAAAACCGTCTCCAACAACTTCGCCCGAGGCTTCATCAGCAACACCAAAAACCACCTCCTCTTCGTCGGTTACGCCGATCCCGACTCCCCAGCCGGACACATCCGCGCCGGAAAACAAGGTGACCTCATCGACCTCGACCCCGAGCAACCACCGATCCAGTTCAACTGCCCGATGGAGATCTTTGACTTCTCAGGTCACGCCACCCGAAAGTCCCTGCTCGAATACATCCTGCGCGTCAAACCCAAGAAAACCATCCTCGTCCACGGCGACATCGCCGCCACCGAGTGGTTCGCCGAGCAACTCAAAGAAAAACTCCCCGAGACCGAGGTCATCATCCCCCTTCCCGGAAAGGAATACACGCTCTAAAACCAAGGAAGATCTGATGCGCACGTCCGGAGCCTGGACAATCATGTCCACGGGCTGCCTATCGCTGATCAAGCCCAAGCCAGCGTGCTTGATTGACGCTCGACAGTGAGTCGGAGGACTGGATGGTCCACCCTCCGAGTTAGCAAGCATGCATGTAACTAGGACCCATTTGATGCATTGTTTTACCAATTCAT
>CAYNNY010000001.1:4860-67078 GCA_964398555.1 uncultured Verrucomicrobiales bacterium | reverse complement strand
ATATTATTTCCTACTTGAAGAGGATATAGGAAACTTGCTCCGTGGTATGTTTCCTTTCGCTGTCACCCAGCTTATCTTCATCTACGGCAATGGTGAGTGTGGTGGGGGTCAGTGGTGTTGCCCCGTAGAGGGCAGCCCATGAGCCATCAGCTCCATCCATTCCGGCCTGGCTCAGTGCCGCGGCGGATACAGTGGATAGTCCAGTGATGGAGTATGTGTAGCCCGTGCTGGTATCTCCGGTGCTGAGAACGGTATCGTTGCCGAGCCCTGCGATGTAGTCGATGCCGCTGATTTGTCCACTTCCAGCTTCGATGACGATGTAGCCGATAGTTTCATCTACACGGGTGGTATTGGGGTCTTCTCCAACCTGTTTGCCAACGCTGAATTCATTGGCGCTAGGTGGCGACGTTTGTGTTGCCCCTTTGCACCAGAACTCCGACCAGGCGGCGTCATTGGCACTCATTACTTGACCGATCACGATCGGATTCGTGTAGGTGTTTTGATACGTCCGAGCTTCTGCTATCCAGCTACCTTTTTTAGCGGTTACGGTGGAGGTGAATTTCACAGCTTCCATCTTCACGCCGTTGTTGGCAACGGTGTAAGTTCCTTGTTCAACGGCAACGAGGGAAACATCCATCGTTACAGGATCACTAGCACCATCGAGACGGTTTAAGCGAAGCTCTACGGAGCTGCCTGCGGCATTACGCACACGTACTGAGACTGGCGGGGCGCTGGAGTCTGTGATGTAAGGCGTAGCGATGAGAACGGGATTGATGTAGGCGTAGCCGAGATCGACTTGCGTCCATGAGGCACTACTCACATCACTCACTTTTGTTTTCACCAAGTTCAGGGGATTGGAGAGGGTTCGGAAGCTTTTTACTTCTCCCCATGATTCTCCAGATGAGTTCGTTGCATAGACTCCGTAATAATAAGTAGTCGATGGAGTTAGGTTACTGAAGGTCGTTTGACCATTCCCGTTAGGTTTGGTGCCTAGGTCTTTCTTTTTTTCCCACGCTTTATAATTTCTCCCGGCATTGACTTTACCGCAATAAATCTTAATCGATGTATCTGCGCCACCGTTGTCGCTCAAGATATAGCCAAGCTTTGCTGTGGTAAGTTGAATATTTTGTACATCCATGGTTTCCACCACAGCCTGAACGGGTAATACATTAAAGACCACGCGGCCAACTGAGGTATTTCCAAACTCGTCAACCACGGTGTAGGGGAAGGAATCCTTACCTACAAACCCTGCATTCGGAGTGTATTCAAGAACTGAGCCTGCTCCTGTAAGAAGACCTTGAGTAGGAGTTCCCCAGCTTTGGACGGCTAACACGCCTCCTTCTGGATCTGCGTCGTTGCCCGTAACGTCGTTCATATTAACCGTCGTTGCGGTATCGCGATTCATCGCATAAAGATCATTACCAGGGGAAGGCGCTCCGTCTCCTTGGGGGAAACCGGAAAATACCAGGTAGGACACTTCTTCCGTGGTGTGTGCACGTTCACTATCCCTCATTAGATCTTCATTAATTATCAGGGTGAGTTTGTTTGACAAGAGGGGTGATTGCCCGAACAACACTGGCCATCCGCCATCGGCGCCATCCATTGCTGCCGAACTGAGAGCCACGGAGCCAACACGCTGCACACCTGTAATTTCGTAGCTGTATCCATTGGCGGAGATTCCCATCACGGTATCCGAGCCTCGGTTCGCGGTGTAAGCAACATCGTGAATTCCTTGAATGAGGCCGTTGCCCGCCTCAATGACGATGTAGCCGACTGTTTCGTTAGATCTCGTGGTATCTGGATCTTCAGCCACATGCTTACCTACTTTGAGAACTGTCGCGCTAGGTGGATTACTCGTGGTATTCCCACAGCTCCAAAAGACAGACCATTTAGGATCATTGGCGGTCATTACCTGGCCTAATACAATGGGCTTAACATACGTATTCTGATAGCTTTTGGATTCTCCACTCCAGGATGTCTTATTATCAGTCACGATGGAGTCATACTTAACAGCCTCCATTTGGACGCCATTTTCTGCCAGTGTGTAAACGCCTTCCTCCACCACGGTCACTGAAACAGAAGCCGTGATATTGCCCGACTGACCATCGGCTCTATCCAACTTGATTTCGAAGGAGGTGGCACCGACATTGCGAAGGCGGGTGACGACGGGAACGCTAGTCTGATTACGGGAAATGGGGGTGGCGACCACCACTGGAGAGGTGAATCCAGCTTCGAGATTTACCAATTTCCATTCCGTGCTACTTACATCAGCTACTGAGATTGACGCAATCATCGGGCCGCGAGCGGTCTCCCGGACGGGTGAGGTTTCGAAGCTTCCGCCTTTAAGGTATTTTAGATTTTGCTCAGGAATAATCACGGCCTCTGTGCTTGGTTCTGTGGACTTTCTCCACTTGATTGAGAAACTAGCTTTCCAAGCCTTTTTTACATAAAGAAGCTCTACGTAATAGCGTTTACCCGCTTCCATCGAAATGGCATCAGACTCTGAGTCACGCGTAGCAATATTGATTTTATGAAGTGGTGAGTCGTCCGTGGAAAGCCAAAGTTCGCTAGCCCCAGCCGAGGAGTCTTTAAAGATATAATCGGCAGTTTCATCAGGGACAATCCATCCAGAAACTCTTATTCCTAGATTTTTAGCTCCTACTTCATACTTAAACGATTGAATGCGAGACCCCTTCGTGGGGGCCCCTGGGAAACTAATATCAGCGCGTAAATCATCGATCGTAACGACCTTATCTGAAATATTAGCATAAGAACTCATCCAAAGAGCTCCTGATTGAAAACTAGTTTGCATGGACAGAACCAGTGGGTTGCTACCGATCACTCCACCATCATAAGAAACCACACAATGATAACGTCCGGCATTTCCAGAAGAAACGTTGCCAATTTCTAACTCTGAGGTGGCGCCCTTACTAAAGTCAATAGGCTGGCCGTCTTTATACCACTCACTCACAAAGGGGCCGGGGCCTTCCACACACAATGGAAGCAAAGCGACACTTCCTGCAGATGCAGAGACCTCTGCGATTTGATTGATGATTTTCACCTCATCCTTGACCGCGAAAAACTGCTCTCCAATTTTTACCATCTCACTGGAACCTGGGGTTTTCCATTGTATTAACACTGGTGGTTTGTTCCCGATAAGCACCTCGTAGTAAATGGGCACACCTGCCTGCAGATGCACGGTGGCTCCATCCTTTCTTAATTTATTACATACTTGAAATAATCCAGAGGAGTCCGGATCAACCCCAGTGGGATTGATTTTCATCCATCCATTTGTAAGGCGTGAGCGATCAAGTCTGAAGGTGTAATCTCCCGTAGTGGGTGGGATCAGTATCCCAGAAACCCTAGAGCTACCACTGACCCTTTTTCCATGATATGGGATAAGATTAACGCCGCTTAAACGCCCAGCCCGCATAGAAAGAGTAACTGTCGGCTTCTCAGGATCTACATTATTAATGTTGCTCACCCTCTCGTAGTAACGAATATTAACAATTCCTTTGACATATCCAGGCACCGTTACGGTATCGACAACCACATGGATTGGCTCAGTCAGAGTGAAACTTCCCGTTGTAACCTGAAGTGAAATATCATATTCACCATCCTGCGGAAAGGTAATGGTAGTTTGCGCTGAGGCAGGAGAAGAAAATACGGGAGTTCCAGGGCCAGATGAGGCGACCCACTGGGCGGTGTAAGCAGAGGCAGGAAGAGATGCCCCTTTGTAGTCCGTGATATCAGGAGCAAACTGCACGGTGAGGCTCTTCGCATCATATAGCCTAGAGTCACCGAGTTTACGGGGAATCCCCATTCCCGGCACTTTAAAGTCTGCGTAAATCTGATCGGTTGAAGGTTTAGGAAAACAACTAAAACCACCAGAGCCCACTGCATGAGCCATACCGATGTTGATAATACCAGCCGTGTGGAACCCAATATTTCGGTCCCCATTGTTGGAGTTGATGTTGTTTCCGAGATAAGTAATCCCTCCCTCACCTTCTCCATGGCGATGAAATTGAAACATGGTCTGCTGGTATTCCGAGTGATACGCCCGCTCCTGAGGACTCATGAATGTCATTAAAAGCTGCTGCGCGAGAAAAGTCCCCGCCGACATGTTGTAGGTTTCATGCACCCGCCCCCAGTCATTGACTGTGAAGTTCCACGCGCGATCAAATGCCTCACGATCCGTGGTGCTGAGTGTGTCAGCCCCATATAACGATCCCCCTACCAGAGCACCCGTATTACGGAATGCCACTCTGGTTTTATCTCCACCAGAGCGGTAAGCGATTTGGCCGGCGGCTGTCATCGCCTTGGCCATTTCATGCCAGCATTTTTGAAATTTATCATCGTTGACGGTAGCTCCTGCCTCGTTGAGCATTCCAAAAGTCATTAGAGCCATAGCGTTAATGGCATTAAATCCCTTGGCTCCATAAGAACCAGTCACGCCTACATCTGTCATTACCCCACGATCCGCATACTTCTGCCCAAACTGATCTTGCCCCTTCCAGTCAATCACTCGGTTAGCGAGAAGATCCGCCGAGCGTTGCACCACGGCATCCAGCGAGGTGTCTCCCGTTTTTTTACGATATTCGGCAAGAAACATCAGTGTTGGCATTAAGTGCCAAGCACGGGTTCCTACGTTTTCACTGGCATTAAAATTAGGATTAGGGGATCCATCAGGAAGTTTTTTTTCCAATGGCTCAAAGACCTCCGCATTCATTTTTTGCGCCACCACACCGGCGTAATGATCAAGGGCTAAGCGATAGGGCTTTGCGCCTGTTGTATCATTCCAATGTGGATCACCAAGAAGAATCAACGCCTGGTAGGCCGTGCTATAAAAAAGTTTATTATTGTTTCTAATCGACTTGTAGCAGACATTAACAGCTTCCTCATACATCGCTTGGAACTTGGGGCTTCCATAGGCATAGGCTGGGCCGAATGCCCCCGCTTTGCCTAACTGAAGTATCACATCTACTCTCCCGACGCCTGAACGAACCAGCGTCACAGGCAGCTTTCCATCCCCTCGCTCAGCACGTTCAATCGCTTGGGCAAACTCCCGGTAAATGCCATCCCAGTTGTTTCCAGCTGATTTAGTAAAGGTCTTTCCCTCTACTCCCACTACTCGATCTTCCAAGCGAACACCCGCTTGATCAGCGGGGCTTCCCGGAGCCACTCTCGCCACCCGTAATGCCCGAGGCCCTGACCAGCTTTTTTCCAAAAAATAAATCCCTGTGGGCCCCAGCGACCAACGTTCAAAATTTCCGCCTCCCTTAAAGGGTAAATCACCAGATTGTGTTCCCACTTCAGCGCGGATATTACCCATAGCCGAGAGTAGAACACAGAACAAGGAAACCCACTGCAATAATAAGTGGTCTTTCAGTTTGTTATAAAAGGGCGCAGGACGACCAGATGAATCTGATCGATTATAGTTAGTTGTGTTAGTTTTCATTTTTGTTGTTTTTGTTTCATTACTCTATTCAATAATGCCCTTAAACGTTAAGGGCTATTCTCAGTGGCTTCATTAAAATTTACGGGAATACCTGCGGCTTTGGCTAGGTGCGCTATTTTTTGGGGGATACTATCTCCTACCCATACTCTTCTCCGTCCTGACTCACCCTCCATGACTATGTGAAAGCGACTTTCTCCATCTCCCACAAATTCGGTGGAGATCGTGTAGCTTGTTTCTCCAGTCTTTGGTTCAAATTTTCGTCTGAGTTGTTTGGCTGCTAAAAACACCTCACCCCTATCCTCACCCATTACTCTTTTAATCTCATCTAAGATGGTCAACTCTGGGATAGGCGCGTCATAGGGGACACCTGGGATGACCATTGTTACTACGCCTTGAGCATCTTGAGAGACATGGAGATTAGCCGCCTCATGATCTTCAGCTTCCGCACATGCCCGTTCCCAAATTTCATTAAGCTTGTATTGCTCATCTGAGGTAATTTTCAGCAACTCAAGCGAGGCGTCATCCTTTGAAAAAAGCTCGCCCGCTGGGGTCTTAACTCCACCAAGGGCCATAAGAGAATCAAGTACTCCACTGGGCATGGAAATAACAAAATCCTGAGTGTCTTTAAACGATTGATCCGCCCCACTCTGCAATCGAGTTTGCGACGCTCCTCTGCGGCGCCCAGTCCGATAATGCCTCTGCGTGGCTCCTGAGGACTTCTTCCCCCATGATGATGATTGCTCCGATTTTTCGATGCTTGTTAGGGGGGACTCCTCAGCATCTGGGTTCCTATCAAAAACAACCCACCCCAGAAGAAGACCTCCACAAATACCGATGGCAGCTGTGGCTGATGGGAAAATCCAGTTATTCATTCTAAATGGTTTGTTATTAGTTAGTTGGCGATCTGATGGATGGGACGGAGGGATGAGAGGGCCTCTTTTTACTCATTTTCGCCTTGATCAGCGAGCGGGTGTGCGGTTTTTTTTTCTTGGAACGGGCAACGTTATCATCCTCGGAGGGTGTTTCAAGCTTCGTTTCTGCATGCTGAGGTTCTCCTGCTTTGAGCTGAAAAGTAATGGATCCTCTAACCCCTAGGAAATGTCCAATTCCCCAACCCACTGCGGCAGAACCTTCATCATCAATCACTTCTGGTGAGGCACTCACAATTAAGGCTCCCAAATCCTGTTTCATGGATATGATCGAGCCATCTCTCGAAGCCACAAGGAAGCCAGGCTTAAGTTCCTCCCCTTGGTATTTCCAGATATTTGGAAGCTCTCGGCCTTCCTCCTCTTCTCCTCCGTCTTTTTCACCCTCGCCAAAGGTAATGACCTCTGAGAGTAGTACCGTGACTGGTCCACCATTCGTTTCATAGGTTAGTTTGATCTCAAGGCTCTTTGCTGACTGATGCTCTTTCTCAAGACCTAACAGTAAAGATGCCACATGAATGAGCCGAGGCGGCACATCCGTAACAAGAAGAGACTCATGTGTTTTCCCCTGACGCATGACGAGGACATACTCAAGAGGAGTCCCCGTTTTCAGTGTGTTCACCTCCACTGGAAATGTCATTTTACGTTGTTTGGGATCGATAATGATTTCTCCCAATGCGACACAACCGTCTTTTAAGATTTTAATATTAGAATCTGACTTGGCCTTGTGCAGCTCATCTGACCCAGCGGCGGCATCTTGATTTTTACTGGAATGGGTGGGGTTCGCCGAGTGATAGACACCTGCGCTATCCACGCTCCCAGATTCACCCTTCTGCCGCTGGCTCATTTGCGCGCGCATCGTCTGACTGATGGGCGGAGGTGCTGCATGAGATGTCATATTCAGCGTGCAGATAAAAATACCCGCCGCAAAAAACCCCCTCCTCTGAAAAGAAGAAAGGGTATGAAGAGCCGACGCGCCATGCGCCGACTCCTTATTTATATCCAACAATAAACTCATCGTTTGGTCATTACTTTTATTTGAAGAGGATATAGGAAACTTGCTCCGTAGTATGTTTCCTTTCGCTGTCACCCAGCTTATCTTCATCTACGGCAATGGTGAGTGTGGTAGAGGTCAGTGGTGTTGCCCCGTAGAGCAGCGCCCATGAGCCATCTCCGCCATCCATTCCCGCTTGGCTTAGTGCCGCTGCGGATACGGTGGATAATCCAGTGATGGAGTATCCGTATCCCGTGCTGGTGTCTCCGGTGCCGAGCACGGTATCGTTGCCGAGTCCTGCGATGTAGTCGATGCCGCTGATTTGTCCACTTCCGGCTTCGATGACGATGTATCCGATGGTTTCATCTACACGGGTAGCATTGGGGTCAGAAGCGACGTGTTTGCCGACGCTAAATTCAGAGGCACTTGGCGGTGACGTTTGTGTTGCCCCTTTGCACCAGAACTCCGACCAGGCCGCGTCATTGGCACTCATTACTTGACCGATCACGATCGGATTCGTGTAGGTGTTTTGATACGTCCGAGCTTCTGCTATCCAGCTACCTTTTTTAGCGGTTACGGTGGAGGTGAATTTCACAGCTTCCATCTTCACGCCGTTGTTGGCAACGGTGTAAGTTCCTTGTTCAACGGCAACGAGGGAAACATCCATCGTTACAGGATCACTAGCACCATCGAGACGGTTTAAGCGAAGCTCTACCGAGCTGCCTGTGGCGTTACGCACACGCACTGAGACTGGCGGGGCGCTGGAGTTTGGAAGGTAAGGCGTAGCGATAACGACAGGGTTGATGTAAGCGTAGCCGAGATCGACTTGCGTCCATGAGGCGCTGCTGACATTGCTGACCTTGGTTTTCACTAAATTCAGGGGATTGGACGGGGTTTGGAAGCTTTTCACTTCTCCCCATGCCACACCACCTTTATTTGAAGCAGACGTTACGTAATAGTAGGTCGTTCCGGCGGTAAGGGCTTTTGCCTTACCCCATAATGAGCCAATGGATTTTACGCCGAACTGTAACCTATCATCCCAAGCGCTGGCATCTTGCCCACCATTACTTGTGCCGAAATGGATTGTCACACGGGTCTTGCCTCCTCCATTATCCACCAGATTGTAATAGAGTCTGGCATTGGTCTTTTTAATTGAGGTTGCATTACCTGTCTCAATGATCGATATTTCTGGGAGCACCGTGATGAAGACTTTTCCTTGGGTCGCATTACCAAATGCATCGGCAATCGTATAAGGAATGGCATCAAGACCCACGAAATCAGCATTCGGTGTGTAAACGAGATTTGAGTTTGTTCCACTGACTGTGCCGTTAGCTGGATTGCCTCTTCCGACCAGCGAAAGGGCATCCCCCTCAGGATCGTAGTCGGTAGCTACAATGGAGTTTAGGTTCACAGTCACAGATGTATTGCGCGTGACTTGGTAGTTTCCACCATTGCTAACAGGGGCTCTGTTGCCTTTGAGCACTCCGGAAAAGGCGAGGTAAGCCACCTCTTCACTGGTATGCGCACGTTCGCTATCTGCCATCTTATCTTCGTTGAAGAAGAGCTTCAGCGTATCTTGCAGCATCGGTGAAGTTCCGAACAACACGGGCCATCCGCCATCACCTCCATCCATACCGGCAGCACTCAGAGCAACTGCACCAATGCGGGGTAGGGCGGAAATAGGGTAGTTGTATCCTGAGGAGGATACACCATAAACGGTGTCAGTGCCGCGATCAGCAGTGTAGAAAACATCGTATTCTCCAGCAATAATACCGCTGCCGGCATCGATTACGATGTATCCGACGGTTTCATTAGATCGGGTTTTGTCCGAATCTTCTCCGACGTGTTTTCCAACTTTTAGTGCGGTAGCGCTCGGTGGGTTGGTGGGGGAGGAGCCACAGCTCCAGAACACTGACCAATCTGCATCGTTTGTCGTCATGACCTGACCGAGGACGATGGGTTTCGTGTAGCTATTTTGATAGGTTTTTGCTGTTCCTACCCACGATGTTTTATTATCGGTCCGTGAGGAATCATATTTCACAGCTTCCATCTTCACTCCATTATCGGCTAGCGTGTAAACACCTTCTTCAACAACGACTACGGAGACGGAGACGGAAACATTCCCACTCTGCCCATCGGTTCGGTCGATTTTGATTTCAAAGGAGTTCGCCGTGACGTTCCGAAGTCGGGTGACGACGGGGACACTATTGGCATCCCGAGCGATCGGTGTGGCAACAATAACCGGAGAGGTGAAGCCTGCATCCAGCGGCACTTGTTTCCATGTGGTGGTATTAACATCACCCACGGAGATCTGTGCTACTTTCGGGGCGGTCACATTTTCAAGCTTCCTTACGGGTGAATACTCCTTTACTCCTCCTACTAATGCCTCAAGCTGGGCGGCAGGTATTAATGTGGCAGCAGATGCGGCCTCGGTGGACTTTCTCCACTTTACACTGTAGGTGCCTCTGGAGTCTCTGTTTCGATAGATGAACTCGATATAGTAGCGCTTTCCAGCTTCCAGACTGATAGCTACAGATTCGGCATCCGTGCTAGCGACCTTCACCTTGCGAGATGGAGAATCATTTGTAGAGAGCCAGAGTTCACCCTCTCCACGAGCCGTGGCACTGAAGATGTAATCGGATGTTTCCGTGGGGGTGAGCCATGCGGTGGAGAGTATTCCTATTCTATTACTAATGTTTCCATTATAATTTAGCCCTCTCACAAACTTACTAATGGTGGGAGTGTTCGGGAAAGAGGGTGTGGCGAAACGTAGTTCATTAATGGTTGATGGCCTGATACCAGGATAAACGTTCGCCCATGAGCCTCCGCTTTTGAATGCAGTTGGGGTCTTCAGATCTATTGTTTCGCTACGAAGCACGCCGCCGGGATAGGTAATGACACAGTTGTAGTATCCTAGTTTAGCAGAGGATAGATTGCCGATTTCCAATTCGGGAGCTTCTCCCTTACTGTATCCTGCGCTTTGTCCATTTTTAAACCACTCACTCACAAAAGGCCCTGGACCTTCCACTGACATTGGGAAAACTGCCACGTCACCAAGATTAACAGAAACCTCATCGGGGTGATGAATGAGTTTGGTTTCGTTTTTCACATAAAAATAGCCCTTTGGAATCGTTGTGTAGTCCGATGCCCCGGGAGTTTTCCATCGCAAGGTGATTCCTGGTTTGGATGAAGTTTCCACTTCATAATACACAGGCACACCCGCTTCAAGACGTGTTGGATAAACGGATCCGTTATTTCTCACAAGGGTGAGACTTCCGGAGGGGTCCGTGCCATTCACATTGATTTGCATGCGCTTGTTCTTAGCACTAGGTGCGTTCGCGGCAAAGGAGTAGTCACCTGTCGTAGGTGGGATCAGAACGCCCGTAACCAAAGATGGCCCCTTCATTCCGGCACCATGATAGGGTGTCGATGCACTGACTTCGAGTCGTCTTGGTGAAACGGAATAGCCGACGGTTGGTTTTTCCCGATCCACTTGCAGGTATTGTCCTTTTTCGTAAACACGTAAGTTAACAAGCCCTTTGGTGTAGCCTGCGAGTTTTTGGCTATCCACGATGATGCGGATCGGCTCGGTGAGAACCGTGCTGCCTTTGGTGACTTCAAGCTGCACCATATAATCGCCGTCTTTGGGGAAGGTGATAGTCGTAGCGGCTTTAGTGGCATCAGTAAACGTAGGAGTTCCTGGACCCGAAATATTGGTCCATTGAGCCGTGTAAGAGGAGGTGGACAAAACGTCACCCTTGTAGTTGGTGATTTCGCAGCCGATGGGTTGGGTGAGCTTGTCTGTCTCTAGTAAGCGGGCATCCAGCTCGGGCCAAATCATATGCGGTGTTTTGAAGAAGTCCGCATAAATTTGGTCAACGGGACGTGCTGGGAAACATTGGAATTTACCCAGACCAATCGCCATGGCGACACCCGCATTAATAGGCGCAACATTTGTGGTTCCCACGGTGGTATCTCCTTGGTTATATGCGTCATTACCAAAATAAGCAATAGTGCCACCGTGTTCACGGCTTCCTTGCAATAGGACGCGGTGGTTATCCATCAGGAAGGCACGCTCCCTATTTCCAAAGAGAGGAAAAGACATGTATGTCTGCGTAAATGCTCCTGTGGGGAAATTGTAAGCTCGTTGCATTTCGATCCAGTTTTTGATCGATGCAATCCGGATCCTTTCAAACGCGATGCGATCGTTGGCATCTGGAATGGTATCCCGCCCGTAGAGCAAGCCACCGGTTACAAATCCCGCTCTGCGAAACCCTGGTCGGTTAGAATCAGCGCCACCCCTGCGGTAGCCAATCGCTCCCGTCTGGTTTTTCTCGGAACGAAACACCTCAATCATACATTTCTGAAATTTGACATCATTCACATCAGCCCCAGCCTCTTTGAGCATGGAAAAGGCGACCAGTGCCATCGAGTTAATCGTGTTAAACCCTTTTTCTCCATAAGAGCCAACCACTCCTGTATCTGTCATGACTCCTCGACGTGGGTATTTCTCCCCATCTTGAAGCCTGTTTTTCCAGTCGATCACGTTATTTGCCAGCATATCCGCCGCGCGCTGAACCGCTGGATCTAACGATGCATCACCAGACTTGAGGCGATACTCAGCGAGAAACATCATCGCCGGAATCAAATGCCAGTTTCTGGGACAGACCTCCCAATCTGGATTCTTTACCTTGGGGGTGCCGGGAAGGAAATTCTCCTTAGGCTCCAGCGGGCTGTTGTTGATGACTCTGACAACCTTGTCTCTATAATTTTGCAGAGAGAGTCCGTAAGGCTTGTCACCTGTGGTATCATTCCAATGGGGACTGGATAACAAAATCATCGCCATGTAGTTCGTGGTGTAGAAAATGCTGTTTGTGGTTGGTGTTACAGACCGAGCTGCCCTTGTGACAGCGCTTTCATAGAGATCCTGACATTTAGCACTTCCCAAAGGATAACCTGGACTGAAGGTTCTTCCGGGCACAAGCTGGAGTGTGGTCTCTACACTGCCTACTCCCGAGCGAAGAACGCTTACTGGTAATTTGCCATCACCACCCTCAGCACGGTCGATCGCTGCTGCAAACTCCTGATAAGGCCCCGTCCAGCCGCCCCGATGTTCATCGTGGAACTTTCCGCCAAATGTCCCGACGATTCGGTCTTCCACCTTAAAGCCCGCCGCAGCGGCCGGACTGCCCTCCAGAACCGTTGTGACTCTCAATACCCGTCTTCCACCAAAGGTGTAATTGACGCAATACAACCCCGTAGGCCCCATGGAGTTTTGCTCTCTCCCGCCAAGACCTGGTAGGCCTAACTCTTGATACCCTGTTAAGAAAGGTGCTGCTTGCACATAGGTCGGACTAGTAAAGGGGAGTATCATACCCGCAAGGACGGGTAGGGTGATGAGTCGATTGGGTTTGACTCTATTTGATTTGGCTCCGCGAAAAGCGAAGTGAAGATTCATTTTCATAGTTGTGTATTAGGTTAGTTTTTTGTGTGACGTTGTGAGATGCCCGCAAGAGCAGTTACCGTTCATGGTTATATGATTTGATCGATTGATGTTCAAGAAGTGGATCTTTGATCATCTTAGGATCAGATAATACATTATCAGGAAATTTGGGGCCTGTCCATGTCACCTTAGATAAAAAATGTGGCGTTTTAATAAATACAGAATTCCATCGGACTCAAGAAACTATGATAGGTGGTTATGGCCGCGCTCTGTGTAACGAAGCAGGGCAAGAATAAACATGGCGACAAAGCTCTCTGTGATCATCATCAGTAAGGGGAAGATGTTTCTCTTATGGGGAACCGAAGTCCATGACCATATTCCCGATGATACTGTTGGCTTGAGTGGTCAGGTGTTTACGATATTGCTCAATTTGGGAGTCATCTAACACGGAACTTAGCTCGGCCAATCTAATATTAATGTTTTGATTCGCTCCCTCGGTAGCCATTTTTTTAAGGGTGGTCGAGTCAGTCTTAGTGCCATTTTCTTTTATGGCTTTTCTCTGTTGATCAAGGATTTGCCCAATGCCAAATGTATCCGATACTACCTCGACGCCGTCGCCGCTACTTGTCATGGAGAAATATCCTCCGGTTTGGTCTGTTGGCTTATCAATGGTCTTTGTCGCCCGTTTATGGAGGATTTCATACACATTATCTTTCTGATCATCGTTGAGATCAAGTAGTTTATTGATGCCTGCTAGGTTTTGAAGTGCTTTGGAATCGATGGCGCTTTCTCTCTCTCGTTCTTTCAATGCCTCGTAGCGGATTTTTTGTTCATCGGTCATGATGTCTGCGAGTAATTGGTCCGCTAATTTTTTGCCATCCAAATCAAAAGATACTAACCCTTGTGTCGTATCTTCCTTCACAATATCTTTGATTTGAGCTTCTAAGAGTTCTTTGATATTCTGTTGTTGCGCTGCATTTAATTCCAGTTGGGATGAAAGTTTTGTAAGGCGAATGTCGAATTTTCCAACTTGATTATCAATGGCTTCCGATAGCCAGTTGTCTCGCGTCCGCCACCTGTTTTCATTCATCTGATGAAATATTTCTTTCTGCTCGTCGGCGGAAGGCATGCTTGAATTACCGCTGGAATAGGAGGTCTTTCCAGAAGGTGCTCCGGTTCTTACATCCCTTTTTGACCTGTTCTGTGGCGTTGATTTAGTGGCCACGGTTTGTCGGGAGTTTCGGACTTGTTGATTTTCTGAATCTTTTAGGTTCCCTTGGTATGATAATCGACCGGCCGCAAATCCGAGTCCCAAGCAAACAGCTCCAATCAGTAGGTAGTTTTTCATAAGGTTGTTTTATGTGAGTTCATATAATATAACGAGGTGGGATTATTTTTTTGTTTTTTAAAGTTTGTAGAATGAAAATTCACCTGTTTTTTGTGGCCTGGAAGTGAGGGTGTGGCCACAGAAAAGGGTATAAGGGAGGTGGGTGAAATACCTCAAATGTGCTTTTGTGTCAGATTTTGACCGGTGGTTGACATGGATTCGATTTTCTTTTGCTGTCGGGCTAGCTCCTCTGCTGTGTTTTGGAAATGGCACATTTTTTTTTGTAATGACATGGACGGGCTTGCTTGTATTTTGATAACCTCAAATTTCGTTACGCATACTTATCATCCCCAAGGATGATACACTCAAAAAAAATTTCCAGCAGTTTAAATATGAAATTATCCACATTATTCGGCGTTGTTTTTCTCAGTATTGCTTCCTTTGCGAGAGCTGCCCCTGTTGTTAATTGGGTTTCTGTCAGTGGCGACGCGGGATTCTCTAATGGAAGCGAATCAACTTCTTCACCTGTCAGCACAGATGCTGATGCTGACGTGATCGCTGCCAATATCAGCGCAGTCACCCTTGCTGATGGCGATTATCTTACCCTGACGGGATCGGTTTCAATCAACAATACTCTGGCGGGTAATCAATTTAGGATAGGTCTCTTCGATGGCCCTAATCCCGTCACTCTGGGGGTGAGTAACGGCTATTCCGGGATTTGGGCTGAAGCGGGAACCACCGCGACTGGCCGTGTGAAGATGACCCCTAATCCCAATACAAATCAGTTATATAAGAGCGCTGGCACGACTACGCTTGGCATCATGTCAAATCCGATGAATACTCCGGTCGCGAATACAACGATCAACTTTTCCCTGAGTATCACCCGAAATGGGGCGGATCTAAATATCGACGCAAGTTTTTCCGACGGCGCATCCTACAATTCAACGTTGAGTCTGACGAATCAAACTTCGACTCAATACACCTATGACAGTGTTGCCTTCCTCATGGGTGGCAGCCTTAATGCTACCCAAGCCACATTTTCAAATATCACCGTTACGACGGGTAATGTTGGCAGTAACGATAGCGATAATGATGGAATGAACGACACCTGGGAAACGGCTAACGGCCTGAATGTAGGTGTTGATGACTCGGGTCTAGACGCGGATGCCAATGGCGGACCTGATGGCCTTACTAATCTTCAAGAATTTCAGCTAGGTACAGATCCTCAGAAGGCAGACACTGATGGTGATGCGATCCTAGATGGGGCTGAGGTGGCGAATGGGACGGATCCTAACGATATCAATGATCCTGGTGGTCTTTTCGATAACCGCCTTTTCGGTATTGACTTCAACCGCGATGACCAGTTGGGTTCTCCTACGCAGTCGATGTGTCGTGTGATCTCTGGGTCCGCCGCCAATCAAGCCGCCAATCAAACCAGCTATACCAAAATTTTTGGCAGTCAGCAAATTACCGTTGCCCGTCCCGATGGGCAACCTTTCGAATTTCGAGGTGCCAATGGTGATGGCACCCGTGCCATCCCCGGTGGAGACGTTAGCCGCTCATTTATGGTTGCGGACTTCATAGGCACGCGGGGCGGACAAATTAATCTCACCCTGACAAACTTACCTGCTGGGGCTTATATTTTTCGCTCCTTCCATCTGGAGCCCTATAAAAACAGCGGATTCAGTTTCGCGCAGGGTTCCACAACCGTATCTGCTAATACCATCGAGGCTCACATTGGCGGCGTAACGAAGGGCAGCGTCCAACCCACCGCGCTGGGATCCAACGGACTGAACACCACATTTATCAATGACCTTCAAATTCCTACCATGTTCTTTTCCTTTATTCATGATGGCTCAGGCCCCTTGACTATTGAGCTACACGCACTTGATTCCAATGGCGCAGATACTTTTCTCTTCCTTAATGGTTTTGAAATTTTCACTCAGCCCACTCCATAACACGTCAAAATCTAACTCGGCCTCGTTCGAAAGTAAAAAACATTACTATGACTCATCGTTCCACATTTTCTTTAGGTATTTGCGCCCTCGCCGCCACCTTCCTTTACTCACTTCCGGCTACTGCCGCTCCTCCCAATGTCCTCTTTATAGCGGTTGATGACCTTCGCCCAGAGCTTCATTGCTACGGAGCTACCCACATGGTAACACCTAACATTGACAAGCTCGCTAGTCAGGGGCGTTTATTCCGCAATCACTACGCCTCTGTGCCCACTTGTGGAGCTTCGCGCTACGCTTTGATGACGGGGCTGCGCCCTACCCATTTAACTGATGATAATGAGCCTTTCAAGAAATACATGCCTTCCAGTGAACCAGCGACTCCTGAAAGCTGGGTTGACTTACTGCGCCGCAATGGATGGTACACCGTCTCGCTTGGCAAGCTCACCCATGAACCTGATGGTTACGAGTGGAATGGTGGCTACACCATTGGCCGCAGTTCCGCATCGCGCCCCGATATGCGCTTTTCTTGGAATGAAATTGTATTTGATCACAACAAATGGGGGGCCCAACGCTACCCGCTTTTCGCCTATTCGAATGGAATGGGCAGGGTGAAAAACCAGACCCCAGCCTATGAAGTGGGAATTGATGAAAATGGGAACTCGTTGCCTGACGATGCCTATCCCGACGGTTTGATGGCTCAAGCTGCGATCGAAAAACTTCGCGAGTTCAAAGACGATGGCACACGCTTTTGTCTAGCGGTTGGATTCTACAAGCCTCATCTCCCATTTAATGCGCCTAAAAAATACTGGGATCTTTATGATCCAAACGATCCCACATCGGTGCCTGGTCCTAGCCCAGCTAGCAAACCAACGGGGGCCAACTCAGCTACCACCACCAATTCAGGGGAAATTAGCTCTTATTCAAATCCGAGCAAAAGTGATCGGGATAAGCTCAGGCACGGCTACTTCGCCTGTGTTTCCTATGTGGATGCACAGATCGGCAAGGTTCTCGATGAGCTTGATGCCCTCGGACTTGCTGACGATACCATCGTGGTCCTCTGGGGTGACCACGGATGGTGTCTCGATGATTATGGTTTGATTGGTAAACATAAAGTGCTTGAGCGTTCGCTAGAATGCCCCCTCATCATTCGACCTCCTGCCAACCTCCGTTCAGAAACATTTGCTTCAGTGCCCGCCGAGGGGATAGTTTCAAGCGTTGATATTTATCCCACCATTGCTGAGATGTGTGGGGTCACTCCTCCGGCAGCGCCTGTTGGGGTATCCCTCGTTCCCATGATACGCAATCCCTTTGCCCCTGGGAAGGAATACGCATATTCAAGGTTCGGTAGTCTGACGGCTCTCCGCACGCTGGACTGGCGCCTGATCAAAACAGGTAGCGATCTTGATCTCTACGATCTCTCATCGTTCCGCTACGAAGTGAACGATGTCTCGACTAGCAACTCCTCCGTCGTTAATGACCTCAATTCAAAAATCGGAACGCAAGCTTCCCGGCTAGGTAATTCTACCTACTCTACTTGGAGAAATGGGAACCCTCTCCTCGCTGATCCTTCGGGAGATGCCGATAAAGATGGTTTTAGTAATGAGATCGAATACGGAGCTGGCACAGATGCCCTCAGTGCTACTTCTCAACCCAATCAATCCATCAGTATCGAGGACCTAAGCAGTCTCGGTTTTGGAACGCAAGAAGCGGTCTATAGCTACACGGCTTCGACTAGCCCGGACGATCTTACTTTACATCCATCCACCTCCTTAGATCTGCTCAACTGGGAATTTGCTCCTCTTGAGTTCCTCGATGCCGAGGATCTAGGTAACGGCACCACTCGCATTCGTTTTCGACTACCCAATGACAGTCAACCTCGCCATTTCTTTCGTTACGGAACATCCTCGAATTAGGGCAGACTCTGAGTTTCTTTAATGAAGCGATTCGTTGGGAAAAGGTCGCATGCTGGGGGAGTATTCAAAGCGGCGATACCTCGCCGCACTCCGAAAGTGTTTTGCCTGAATTCGTGACCTGTTTTTTATCGAAGAGCCTTGTAGATGGTGTCGGCAAGGATCTTTTGTCCTTCGGCATTTGGGTGGACTTTGTCGGGGAGTAATTTTGGGTGTTTGAGAAGCGGGGAGTAGGTGTCGATGACGGGGAGTTTCTCATCTTTTGCCACCTGACGGATCGCAGGTAATACGTCGCTTTTCCAAACTTCGTAGCGGCGAGCACGCTCCGGAGAGAATGGTGGGGGCGGTAGGCAGAGGTAAATTTTCGGGTGGCTTGGCAATTTGCGAAACTCGGCAATCATGAGTTTGTAATCGTGCATGAAGATTTTTTTTCCTACCCAATTGCCGTTGTCTTGGTTGGCGTCGTTGGTGCCGAGCATGATTGTTACGACGTCGGGTTGCCAGTCGGCAATTTTCTTGAGTTGTCCGCTACGCCAGTATGATCGGCGCAACTTTGTTTTATACATAGTTGTCCCACCAATACCGAAATTACGCACCGTCCACGATTCTCCCAACATCTTGTCGAGACGGAATGGATAAGCATTTTTTTTACGATCTTTCACCCGTGCGCCATAGGTGATGCTATCTCCGACGCAGGCGAGTTTTTTAGGTGTGGGCTTGGAAGGGTCACTTTCCCGGGCGACGGTTGATGGAGAAATGGCGAAAATGGATAGGGGAATTACCAAAGAGAGAATGGCAATGGTTCGATGCGGAATAGACATATTGGAAAAATTGAGTGGGCTCGTTATCTTAGCGGGTGCGGGGAAGCAGATTATCTTCTGAGAGGGTTATCCATTTTCCATGAGTATCTTTAATTTTCAAAGTGAGTGTGATTCCATCCTCTGCGATCGGTTCGTTGGGTTGTAAATAAATAACAAACCGAGACTCTCCAAGCGGAAGTGGCACCGCGATGTCCGGCAGGCTGTTGGCATTGGCATCCTGAACGATGACATCGCCTTGCAGATCGTATTTCCCATCTCCCTGGGCATCGACCATCACAAGGTTATTTTCAGCATCGTAAACTTCGATACGTGTGGGTTGAGACGAGAGAATTTGAAAATCGATGATGTCCTCGCCTTCTTCGCCTTCCGAGACGGTAGCGCGGCTTTGGAGAAGGTGATGAATGGGAATGCTGTAGTAGGGGTTGGCTTTGTATTGCCCAGCATCAACAATAGCTCTTTTGACCTCCCCTTGTTCCGGTGGCTGCACTTCCCAGGTGACGGTTTGGGATTTTCCTTCTTCAGTGTGGGGGGGGTGGGTGGGTGTCCACTTGATTTCCAAAATCCCTTTTTCGTTAGGCTGCTGAACAGCTGTCTGGAGATCCAGAAAAATAACACCTTCGCCCTCAATGAGAAGTTTGAGAGGCGCATTTGCTGAGTCGTTGCCACGAAGATCTACATTGAGAGTCGCTACGGAGCTTTCCGAGGAGTATTGGGATTTGACTGCGAGGCCGTGAAAGGTGATGGAGCCTTCCATAGGACGGGAGTTAGGGTTGGATACACTGAGGATGCCTCGTGCGGGGAACCCCACAAGCGCACTCACTATGGATTTTTTTGGCTGGAGATCCACCAGAAGGAGAGGCTCTTTTTTATGGGTGGCTTTTGGTAGATCCGCCGCGAGATTCGCTGTGGCCTGTTGGCGCAAATGAGGTGGGTAGGCTCGACCGTTGCGAAGGAGGTCTTTGGATATACGCAGCTGGTGTTTGGCGGTTTTTAGATTGCCTGCCATCGCTAAGAGACGGGCGTAGGTGATGTGTGCCTGCGGAAGCCGCGTGTAAACATCAAAACTCTCCAGCAGACGTATATACTCGGCGGCGGTTTTGAGAGCCTCCTGAATACGTCCTGCGCGGGTTAAAAAATCGATATACAGTCGGTAGTATTTGATTTCCTCCGGCTTATTTCCCTGCTTTCTGGCTGCATTAAGAAGTTGAATGAGGAGTTCCTCCACCTGATCCATCCGACCTGATGCCAACGAGTGCTTCACAAAAGAAGCGCGAACATCCGAACGATCTTCTTTTTCGAAAAGTTGATTCAGAAGTATCCAGGCCTCGTCCTTCCTTTCAAGGGAGAAGAGAGCATCTACACGGGTCACATCAACGCTGATTCGTTCATGGCGCGACATGTAAACATTTCCTTTCATGGTTTTCCTGATGGAGGAAAGCTCCTCCGGCATCTGTGGCGTGACTCGCCCTAACGCGATTTCACATTGAAGTCGCTTATGCTGTGATGTGGTGACGATGGAGCCGCCGTAAGGATTCATCCACGGGTATTCGATGACAAACTTGTATTGCTTGGCGGATTCCTCGTAGAACCCGAGCCAGCGGAAGGTGTCGGCAATCGCAATGGCTGCATTTCCGGCTTCAAAATCAATATCGTTGGCTCTACGAATTTTGTTATTAGGATGAGCGACAATGAACTCCATGAGGGCGTCATGCATGGCTCTGTTGTGTGTGATGGATTCTTTCCACAGGCCTGTAATCATCTCAATTTGTGCCAGTCTCGGGTAAATCCTCATGCTAATCTGATCTTTTGTCAGTTTGTATTTTCGGATTTCAGGAACGAGTGGGTAGGCTCGACCGAGGTCAGGAAGTTGGCTAAGATCAAAAACTTTGCCCATTCGCCGATTGATCTTCATTTGTTCATCGAGAATTTTACGAGCTTCTCCCATGCGTCCCATCAAGAAATAATCACTGATCAGGCAGGTGGAGACTCCATTGGCGTAGGTGTGCTTGCCTATCTCGTCCATGTAACTGTAAAGCCATCCAAAAATCGCTGCCGACCATTTAACATTATTACTTCCCGAACGGGTCTGCGCCTCTTTGTAGATGCGGCCGTAAAAATGGTAAATTTCCTTATGAGTGCAGTTTTCCCGAGCCATGAAGATTCTTGCCTTTTTGTCCAGTAAGGCAATGGCTGGCGGAATTCCCTTGGCATGATACACCTTGACGACTTCTTTGATCAATAGATCTGGGACACGGTTGCTTTTGTGCGCTGGATCCAGAGAGCCCAACGTAGCGGCATCGGAAACCGGGGCAGCACGAACCATTGAGGCAAACATAAAAATGGTAACATAGCAGATTTGGATGATTATTTTCATAACAAGAGGTCCTTTTTATGGGGAAAGGTGGGAGTTCGTTCCACGGAGGATGAATTGATAACTGAGTGGTTTGCCTTCCCGGACTTGATACTGAGTCAGCGGTTTGGCGCCCCAAGTATCGATGCCTGCTACACCATTAACACGACCGTCAACATTAAGGAACACTCGATTTCTCGGTGGCAGTTGATAGCTGTATTTATAGGTGTTAAGTTCTTTGCTGGTATGGCGCCGGATGGAGACCTCAACAGGGGCGTCCGCACTGGCGAGAATCTCAAGACCTCGCCCGTTTCCATTACTGAGAAATGCCTGCCGCACGCCGTGGATGTTACCACTTTCCTGGGGACGTGAGTAGTCGAAAAAGAGGCCATCGACGGTATTATTGTAGCGGCCAATGAGTTCGTAGTTACGATCCGAGTAAGTCTCGCGCGGCCCGTGACCATACCAAGAAAGCTGAGTGAGCGAGGGATCTACTTCCACCCGCAGCCCAATTCTAGGAAGAATTCCAACGGTTCGTTCTGATTTTTCTAACTTCAATGAACTTGGAGTGTAGCGCGTCTGAATCAGGATCTGCCCATCAGAATGCACATCAAATGACATCGCTAATAGGGCTCCCGTTTCCCCAAGATCACCCGTGACCTCGATACGATGACCCGCCTCTATTTTTTTATGGCTCATCTGGGGCTTAGAGATGGTTTGTATATTGTCCCACGGTGAGTTCCGCTCAATGTGGTAGCCCCGATCATTATCGGTGGTGCCACGCCAGAAATCGAGCAGCAACGGCCCGGCGAGCAGTTCCCCTTTCTCCGTTTTATAACTCACGAGAGTAGCGGTTTTTTTATCAAACTCAACAGAGAACCCATGGCCTGTTAGTATTAGTCGGTCAGAGGTTTCTTTGAGCGTTAGGGGAAGCTTCGTTGAGAAGGAGGGTGGCTTAGGCGTGTAGGCGATGCGGAAGCTATCCCACGCAATCCGGTGCCCTGCCTTCGCCCATGATGTTGGTTTACGTAATTCGCAGGTGATTTGAGCGCGGTATTCCACCCCCGCTTTATAGGTGGTGGGCTTGATAGGAAGTGTGAGTTTTTTTGTTTTTTGTGGCAGGATACGGAGATCCGGAAACGCGCCGGACTGGATAGTTTCCCCATCAGCCGTGAGTGCCCAGCGGAGTAAATAGGAGTCATCGAGTGCCTTAAAAAAGTTACGATTATGAATAGTAATGGTGCCGCTTTTCGCATCGATGACCTGAGTGTCAAATGGTTGTTGGACATACTTAAAGGCGTAGGCGCCGGGGTGCGCTGTGTTATCAGCGCTCACAATACCATTCATGCAGAAATTACCTGGATTGAGGTGCCCACGGCGGTTTTCCCAATAGCCGCCATAGGCAAAGAAATGTCCCCCAGCGGGACGATGGTCGATTACCTTGACCGGTTTACGAAAATTAAGCGCGACCACGGGCTTAGCTGAAGCTATTTCAGCTGGCGTGTATATCCCTTCGAGTAATTGCGCATTGAGTAAGGTCGGCGCGCTGGTTTCAAGTCGCTCGGGAACGAGAGCGGTGCCAACGGCGGGGCCAAAAGCAACATAGCCTTTCCATTTCTTCTTAAATTTCGCCTTGAGCGCTAAGGTTTTTATTTTTTTTGCATCGGTAAAGAAAGTCACCTCTGTATTATTCACGGCCACGGTGATAGTGTGCTCTTTGCCATCGAAAAAAGAATCCGGCAGCGGGGCGATCAGTTTATTTCGATTCCTGCCAAAGTTTTGAAAGACAAGTGCATTTTTCTCCATAAAGACAGCGCCCTTCGTGCTGTCTCTTCCGAAGAGCGGAAAAAACGCGAGTTCGTCATCGCTTTTGGGAGCGGTGCGCAGTGTCATGTGAAGCGTCCATGGTGTTGGAATGTCAGGTTCACTACCGTGGCAAAAATAAAGAATCCCGCGCAGTCCGTTTTTAGTGATTTGGGAGCCTTCGACCAGGAGGTCATCAGCATCAACGCCGGGCATTGTAATCCATGAACGCTCGGGGACAGGAAGCCGGATACCTTGATCTTTCCAGTCCCAGGCAAAGGCGCCTTGCACGTTGTTTTCCTCCCAGAAAGTTGTCCAGTATTCTTTCATATTACCGGAGGAGTTCCCCATGGCGTGGGCGTATTCGCTCATGATCATCATGAGGTTGGTTGGCTTTTTTGCAAAGACAGCAAGCTCCCAAGATCGTTTGTAGAAGGTGGAGTTATAATCAGTGAAGGTGCTGTCTTTATGATGGCGCTGATAACAAACGGGTCGGGGATCGCGGGATTTTGTCCAGGTGTAGTTCGTGTCGTGCGCACCGTGCCTCCCCGATTCATTTCCAAGCGACCAACTAATGACCGAAGTGAAATTTTTATCGCGTTCGACCATCCGCTGCATACGATCCAAATGAGTGGCGTCAAAAATGGCCATCTTGGGAATCCCTTGGTGGCCGTGCCCTTCAATGTTCGCTTCATTATTAACATAAAGACCATACTCATCACAAAGCGCATAAAACTCTGGCACATTCGGATAGTGGCTGGTGCGGACGGCATTGAAATTCAGCTGTTTCATCTGAATCACATCCTGACGCATCTCCTCCAAAGTGCAGTAGTGGCCATGGGTATCGGAATGTTCATGTCGGTTC
The DNA here is from genome assembly GCA_964398555.1 of uncultured Verrucomicrobiales bacterium. Lineage (GTDB taxonomy): Bacteria > Verrucomicrobiota > Verrucomicrobiia > Verrucomicrobiales > Akkermansiaceae > Oceaniferula. Next base: position 43,226 of record CAYNNY010000001.1, on the reverse strand, counting down.
ACTCCGGCGATGACAACAGGCTTACCATTGATGAGCTGACGGTTATTTTTCATCTCCGACCAGCGGAAGCCAAACTTCCAGGGAATCACCTCAACAAGCTTACCTTTGGAATTGTAGTGGGAGATCAGCAGTTGATAAAGGTTGGGCGTTTCGGCACTCCAGAGCTTGGGTGATTTGACGGGTTTTTTGAAAGTTGCTATACCTTGGGTGATCGTTGATTTTTCAGCGAGGATCTGTTGTCCGTCTTGATCGAAAACAATGATTTGCACACTTCCTTTGTCGGGTTTTTCGAAAGTACAGGTGAGCTCCAGCGTGGCATCGGTGTAGGTGGCATCCAGTGGAGTTTGGAGGGAGAAATCACTGAGTCGTTCGCCGGCGGGTTGGGAAATCAGCTCGACATCGCGGAAAATGCCGCTGAGTCGCCACATGTCCTGATCCTCTAACCATGCGCCGGTGGAGAATCGGATCACCTCGACGGCCAAATCGTTTTTCCCCTTCACAAGAAACGGAGTAATATCAAACTCCGCAGGCGTGCGTGAGCCCTCGCTGTATCCGACTTCCTTCCCGTTGAGCCAAAGAGTAAACGCGGAATCCACTCCTGCAAAGTGGATGAGAATACGGCGTCCCTTCCAATTTTCGGGCACAGAAAAAGATCGTTTATAACTGCCTACGGGATTAAATGACTGATCGATATAGGGCGGACTGCTGTTAAAGGGGAAAAAGCTGTTATTGTAGATAGGAATACCAAACCCTGCCATCTGCCAATTGAGCGGCACTGCGATCGAGTGCCAATTCGACGTATCGAAGTTGGGTTTATAAAACTCCTTGGGACGAAACTCCGGCGTCGTGCTGTAGTGAAACTTCCAAGTGCCATTAAGCGATTTCCGAAACGGGGCGTCGGCACGCTTTAATACCCCACCCAGCTTAGCACTCGCCACATCAGGATAAGCGATAAAATGAGCCCGTGGAGCTAAACGGTTTATTTGGATGATTTCAGGATCGTTCCAATAGGGGCGGCTGTTATCAGCGGGGGAGGTGGCAAGGGAAAGCCAAAAAATCAGTATAAACTGCAGCACAAAAACGGATAAGGAGGTCTGGGGTGTCTTCACCCATTTGGGTGTGTGTCGGTTTTTTGTTTTTGATGACTTCATATTTATTATCCCTTCTATTTTTATAGAGGTAATTGAGGTGATTTTTCTGCTAATAAGGGTCTCTATTTATCTCAGGGACTCTTACTTTTTGACGGTTGGTTTTCCCAATTCTTTACAGATGCTTTCTATCATGGGCACGCCCGCGTATTTTTCAGCTAATTTCTCCGCAGCTTTGGTTATCTTTGGTGTGATGTGAGCGAATACCGACCCACCTGATTCACCAAATGGACTGTAATAACGAGAGGAAAAATCGTCAATATCCTTCAATGCTTCGACATACTTGAGGCAGTTTGGATCTGCGGCGAGTTCCGTCCGAATTCCCGCGAGAATTTTTGCGTTTGAGCCAGTGATTTCATAGTCTTCTTCAAGAAAGACACACCAGGAATACGCACGATAGGGGGACTTCACCTTCAATTGTTGAATATGACGAATGATGGACGTCTCATAGTCAAGCCGTTCCTCGGCAATACCTGGGGCCTTAGCCCGCTTTGCCAGATAACGACCGTTGAGCCAGATCATGCCCTCACGGTATCGCCACTCTGGAGCACCCCGGTGTCCTCCCTTATGAAAGCGGACCACAGCATTTTTCTTTCCAGCGACATCCACGGCATGGGCTGAGAGATATCGATTATGATCGGTAGTTGCAGCGAGGATATAATAGAGGGCTCCTTTCAGTTTGGTGCCGTCTGGAATGTAACCAATTGTCGGGATTCCTCCCGCTACTTTCATCGTAGCTGTGTTATAAAACGTCTGCGCACCCCCGCCAGAATTTCCTACAAAATAAATCCGCTTTTTGTCTATCGGCAACGTCTTTAATAGATGTTCCACATCTTTTTTAGCAAACTTGTAATTATCTTCCAGCTCATTATTGTTCTGGGACTGCATACTCGCGGCAACGATCCATCCATTAAGCTCAGCACCTTTGATGTAAACGTTGAGATTTTTTTTTCTAGCACCGCCCGGGCCGTTATGGTGGAGTAGCGGGGCTTTACGCCCTTGGCGAAGGCTTTTGGGGATGTAAAGAAAGTATGACACTCCCCCCCCTACATCAACAGGTCCTACCACTTTGCCAACTTCGTATGGCAGTCCATCGGTAACGAGGGGGATGCCGCTATCCTTGAGTTCTCCCTCATCATGGGTTACTGAATCGGTATCGGGTTTTTTATAAAACTCTTTGATGAACGCCTGGTCTTCAGCAATGAACTTCACCAGAGGAACCATGATTGTTTTACCATTTTTGAGTTTCATCTGAACCTTGCCTTCTTTGATTTGAAGAATGGAAGCTTCAATTTTAGTGCCCGCCGTGGATCTCCAAATTCTCGTTTCCGTAGGTTCCGCCGAGATAGAAGTTGTCAGAAAACAGAGCGCAATGATAGATGCTGTTACGGATTGGACGGATGGGGTAATTGGATCTAACATTTGTGTTTGACTGCGTGTTTGTTTAGAGACAGGATTAACAAGATTTACAGGATTTTTTTTAATCATAACTTCGTAATGAGTCCGAAGGATTCGTTCAATTCTGTTAATCCTGCCAAAAAATATGAATGAATCTCCCTAGCTTGATCCCCTGGGGGTCAGGGTGATCTGTGATGGGTTATTTTATTGTTTTGGGCATGGTGGGACTCATGTCTTCCACTCCATATTTCTCGGCCCGACGCTGTAGAACCATCATGATGGAAAAGACATTTTTCACTTTAGACGCCGGCTCCATAAACCAGTCGTCGAACTCATGGAAATACTTTCCAAACATCACAAAGCCACCACCACCTTTATTTTTTTTGCGGCTTTTTCCTCCTAAATTGCCATCGGTGTGGTAGGAGAATGTCTGGGTTTTTGGGTCGTAGCAGAGGAGGAGATAGGCGCGGATGTATCTGCGTAATTCTTCTTCTGGGAATTTGTAGCGTCCGGATTCATAAAAGCGCCGAAGCATATTTAGCGTGGCTCCACCGTGGCCGTAGTCTTCGGCGGGAGGCGCGGGTTTATCGTAGCGGTATGGCCAGGTCCAGACGAGTCCTTTTGGGTGTTTCACCGGCACCACACGGCTTCTGATATTATCAATCCCGGACTGCACCATTTTATCGTAATACTTCACACGTTCCGGATGCACGCCGAAGATTTCCATTGCCGAAGCTGCTTCCGGGAGGGCTGCGATGGAGAGATACCATCGGTTGTAGGCCATGACGGGACTCGGCTCTTTGCCGACGTCGGGGTATTCGAAAATGAAGGAATTTTTATTCAGTCGGTAGGGCACCATGTGGGATACCGCGGTGTAGAGGATGTCGAGGTAGCTAACGGCTCTTTCTTTGTAGGTTTTACCGAGTTTGTTAGGGTCGCCATCAGGCATTATTTTGTCCCATAGTTCCTTGTTTTCCGCGACCCGTAGGCAGAATGCCGATGACGGCTGCAGGAGCGATGCCTGGGCGGTGTCGCATTGGGTGATGAGTTCTTCTTTTTCGTTATAAAAGCAACGTCGCATGTGGGGGAAGATACCGGGCATTTTTACAAACCGTTCGACGGTTCCCAGTCCTCCGTTATCCATAGTTGCGGCGAGGACACCTTCGGACTTTAATCCTACCAGTAGAATTCTTTCGGCAATCTGCGCAGCGTGGTCGAGAAACCAGATGTCGCCGGTGAGACGGTAGAAGTTCGCGCAGGCACCCCATTTTTCGAACGAAAAAACGTTGCTGTTTTGCATATTGCTATGTGGGTAGCCGCAGGTTTGGTAGTATTTTTTGACCGAGTCAATTTCCTTTTTGGTAAGTTTTCCCGCTGACGGAACTGCTTCGATGAGCTTTGTTGCAATTGCGATTCTTGCGTTGGAATCATCCCAGGTTTGACGTTGTGCCAAGTTTTCAGGCACCCAGGGGGCGAGTCGGAGCGGGGGGAGTTTTTTAAGTTTTTGATTGAGGGTTCCGTGTTGGAATGAGGTGATCGTGGCGTAGGGTTTGAATCCTTTGGCATTGTGGCACAGTCCGAAGGGGGCTTTTTCGGGCAGTGTGGGATCGGTGTAAGCTCCCTGACCGTGGGCGTAGGCACCTGTGACTCGCCAGAAAATCTTATTTTTGGTGTCGTTTTTTCCCCGAAGGATCAACACACTCACCGGTCTGCCGAGGTAGGGTAACGGTCCGTTCGGCCACTCGGCACCTTGGCCGATGACCATTCGTAAATAGGCTTTACCACGCTCGGGGACGAGGATGGTTTTGAGTTCCCATTCGGTTGGGCCTGTCCGAAATAAGAGAGGCATTGATTGCCGCTCTTCGGCGTAATTTCCAATATCGATCCGTGTATTACCTATGGCGATGCCCGTGAAGGCTCCGGCGGCGGGGACGATGGTGACGGCAACACATTCGCCGGGGCGTAAGGATCGACCTGCGGCAAAAAAATTGCCATTACCTGAGAGGATGGCGGTGCCATCGTTTCGTTCGATCTTACCTTTCTTTTGTTGATCGGCTGCGGTGAACCCAGCATCTCGGCCGTAATCAATTCCCTCGAAGCGATAGGTTGTTTTTGATTCTTTTTGGAAATTATCGACGGTGAGTGGATTACCTGAGCTGGGGGATATTTGATAATGGGGGATGGCACCCTCTTTTTCGGGGTCTTTCCATTGAGCTTGAGTCTGGGGGACAGATACACAGAGAAAGGCTCCGGCCAAGATAGAGGATAGGGCGGATTTTTGCTGGATGAGGGGCATTGTTTTGTTGCGCGGGGGCGTTGTATTTATACCTTGTTGGCTGATTATTCAGAATCTATTTCAGAATGACCTCGAAGGTGGTTTCGTAGCCTCCAATTTTGATTTTGGCCTTGGATTTCTTTTTGTTGGTTTTGACCCGTAGGGTGATAGCGTCGCCAGGTTTGACTTGGCCTCCTTTGCTGGTCCATGGGCCGGAGTAGATGCGGTATTGGCCACCACGGATCGAGATCGGATAGCTGGCGGTGCTACCATTGATCATTACGACATTGGACGAGACATAAGTGCCTTTTTCTGCTTTTTTGATGGTTTTGAATTTGACGGGTTCAGGTGCGGGATCTTTTTCCTGGATCGTTCCGAGGTCGGTGGTTGCTGTGTCGTCAAAGATTTTTGCCTCGTCAACTTTGGATGATCTTCCGTAGGTGAGTTTGGCATCGGCCCAGAGGACTTTTGGGCTGGTGTTGATTTTGCGGGTGGCGAGTAGTCGGATAGACTGCACGCCTTCCAGCGGCACGGTGACCACTTCATCTTTTTCCAGATTTTCCTTTTTACAGAACTCCACGCCATCGAGGAAAATGCTGTAAGTTGCTTGCCCCTTCATGGCGACGAGGGTGGCGGAGAACTCCTTGTATAGCCCACCGAGGCTGTAAACCACCTGAAGCGGTGCCTGACCGGAGACGGCATGGGTGTAGGGTTTGCCATTGGTTTCGATGGTTTTGAAATACGTCGGGCCGGAGCGGTAGTTCCAGCGTGAGCCTTTCGATTGCATAAAGCGCCATGAGAGATCGGTCAGCCAGACGGAATTTTTTTCGGCGAGTGGTTTGCTCGCTTTGAACGCCGGAAGTTGGGCGGGGAGAAATACATCTTTGGCGGGCTTGACGCAAGTGACGGTTGCATTCCCGGATTTTAGCTCGGGTGAGGTGGCGATGACTTTGAGTTTGCCGGTGGAATAGTGGGAGCGCACCAGCACCACTGCTTTGCCATTGCGGATGACGGCGGGGTTGGTTCCTACAATGGTTCCTTTTCCTTCGACGTTAAAATAAACCTCGCTGGAAAGTCCTTCAACGGCGGTGCCTTTGGCGTCGACGATGGTGGCTACGATGCGTGTGAGGTCGCTGCCGTCGGCAATGATATTTTGACTATCTGCTTCGACTTTAACCGCGATGGGAAGTCCGGGACGACGCCAGATGAACTCGGCGGATGGTTTGCCATCGATGAGAGCAACGGCTTTTAGGGCGATGACATTTTCGGCCACATCAAACTCAAATGGCGGGTGGTGGAGAGCTAGTCCGGTCAGCGGTGATTTTTTTCCTACCGACTTGAATCCGCTTCCTGTGTCTTCAAAGAGTTCTACCTGATCGCCATTGCTGAACACACAGGCCTTTCCTTTTTGATAGTTGATGACGTAGGCCATCGGTTTTTTTGCCAGTTCGGACTGGAACCAGTAGTAGCTGTGTTTAGGAATGCGGGTGAGATCGGAAACTCCGTGCCAGACCATGCCACGTTCATTGATGTTGTGGAACGTGTTGTAGTCGAACATACACCAGACCGCCATACCGGCGTTGTCGGTTTTTAAGTAGGAGGCATTGACGTGTTCCCAGTGGCGTTTTGCCAGTTCCCATTCGCCGTCGGTGCCATCGGGCATCAGCAGGCCCCGACCTCGGGGGTAGGTGTGACCGGTGTGTTCGATGCTGAGTGCGCCGTCGCCACTGATCGTGCCGTGCCTGAAATCCATGGGCGTTTTGGGTAGCTTGGCTCCGATGGGACGGTTGTCTTCTTCTTCACAAATTTCGCCGAGGTTTTTGTTGAATCGTGAATGGTTGATGCAGGCGTTCCAGACGATGATTGACGGGTGATTGCGGTCGCGACGGATCATCGAGCGGAAGGATGCGTAGAGGTTTTGCAACCAGGCGTCGCCATTATCACGCATCCAGGTTGGGCCTTCTTCGAGAAGCATCAGTCCGAGCTCATCGCAGGCGTCTAAAAAGTCGGGGTCGTGGGGGTAGTGGGAAAGTCGGACCCAGTTCATACCGCAGTTTTTAATGATTTCTGCATCGCGACGGTGGAGTGAGTTAGGCACGGCATTTCCGATAAACGGCCACGACTGGTGACGGTTGGAGCCCTGGAGTTTGACATGTTTGCCATTGATGAAAAATCCTTTATCGGTGGTGAACTCAATGCTACGCACACCAAATCGGGTGCTGACGATATCCATGGTTTTGCCCTGGGCAACCACGGCGGATTCCGCTGTGTAGAGGGTGGGGGAGTCTGGACTCCAGAGTTTCAGTCCTTTGATATCCTTAAAATCTTGGATCAAAGTGGCGGTGCCTCCGGCTGGGATTTCCAGTTTGTTTTTCTGAGTGGTCACTGATTTTCCTTCGGCGTCGTTCAGGCGGGTTTCGACGGTGACCTGGCTTGCTTGTTTGAGGTCGTTTTTAACGGTTGTGGCAATCTTGACGGAAGAGGCTGCCTCGGAAACTTTTGGAAATGTTATCCTGACTCCGGCATCGCGGGCTTCCCATGGGAAGTTGACGTAAACCTTACTTGTGCTGACGAGGGAAACATCGCGGTAGAGACCACCAAAGAGAATGAAGTCTTTCGACATATTTTTTCCATCGGGAGGGGTGAGTTCATTGGTGCGATTATCTACTTTGATGGCAATGACATTGTTGCCGGCTTTGAGTGCGGCGGTGACATTGAAGTGAAATGAATCGTATCCGGAAACCTCGTATTTTCCGATATGCTGGTCGTTTACCCAGAGTTCGAGGTTTTGCATGGCACCTTGAAATTTGAGAAAATAATTCCGGTCGGAGTCTTTTTTCGGGAGTGTGAGCGATTTCCGGTAGTAGCCTACGTAGCGGTGGAAGGTTGATTGCCTGTTGTTGTCGTTGCAGTCGTCAAGATCTAGGGAAACTTCCTTGAGGGTGTGGGGGAGTGCCACATCTTCCCATGAAGTGTCGTTAAATGTAGAGGACTCAAATTTATCGCCAGGGTCACCTTGGTGGAATTTCCATGCCGGGTTGATATTGATTTCACTGCGGTTGGCAGCGAATGCACTGACGGTTGCAAAAATTCCTGTGATCCCAGCAATGAGAGGGATGGTGTAATGATTCATGATCATGATGGCTATTATTATTTGATGATTGTTAGGTGCTATTGAAGTTTTCCCGAAAGGGTGGTTTTAATCCCTTTGACGACGGTTGTTTTTCCACGGTAGTTCACTGTGATGGATTTCCCCTGCGGTGGGGAGATCGTGACCTCGGTGAGTTGGTTATTATTCCATGTGAGATCGACGGTGCTGCCGCCACGGGCGTGGAGTCCTTGGATACTGCCACTGGGCCAGGCGGATGGCAGGGCGGGGAGGATGTCGAGGATGTAGTGACCGGCCTCATCGCGGCGATGGCTTTGGAGTAACATTTCGGCGACGCCAGCGGTGTATCCGAAGTTGCCATCGATCTGAAAAGGTGGATGGGCATCGAGGAGGTTATTATAAAGTCCTGAGCGCGCGCGTTTGCCTGGGACTTCGGCTGGCTTGAAGAGGTTACTGAGAATTTTGTAAGCATGATCGCCATCTCCGAGTCTTGCCCAGAAATTAATTTTCCATCCCATCGACCATCCCGTAGCGGCATCGCCCCGGCGTTCGAGGGTTTTGCGAGCGGCTTTAAAAAGAGCGGGGGTTTTTTGTTGAGTGATTTGATCGGATGGGTGGAGGGCGTAGAGGTGGGAGACGTGGCGGTGGTGTGGATCTTTTTCTTCGTAGTCTTTTGGCCACTCCTGGAGTTGGCCATGTTTGCCAATTTGATAGGGGAGTATTTTTGTAAGTTTATTTTCGAGTTCCTTGCGGAGTTCGGGGTCTGTATTGAGGAGTTTGGATGCCTCGATTGTGCGTGCGAATAACTCGCGAATGATGGCGAGATCCATGGTTGGGCCATCGGTGATGGAGACTATTTTTCCATCTTCGGTGATGTATTTGTTTTCGGGGGATGTGGAGATGGGAGTGACGAGGTATCCCTCGGCATTGGGGGTGAGCCAATCCGCGTAGAACTCGGCGGCTCCTTTCATGATGGGGTAGGCGGTGTCTTTGAGAAATACAGCGTCGGCGGTGAATGCGTAGCGTTCCCAGAGGTGGCTACAGAGCCATCCGCTCCCCATCGGCCACGGGAACCAACAGCTCAACCCATCAGTCGGGCTGGTTTCGCGCCAGATCGAGGTGTTGTGGTGCATCGTCCATCCACGCTGGATGCCATACATTTTTTTTGCGGTGCGTTGGCCATTTCCAACGGCTTCACTGATCAGTGAGAATAGGGGTTGGTGACATTCGCTGAGTCCGGTGACCTCGGCGGGCCAGTAGTTCATTTGGAGGTTGATGTTAGTGGTGTAGCTACTGCCCCAGGGCGGGATGACTTTATTGCTCCAGATTCCCTGAAGGTTCGCGGGTTGAGTGCCGGAGCGTGAACTTGAAATTAATAGGTAACGACCGTATTGAAAGACCAAAGCGGCGAAGGCGGGGTCATCGGCATGTTTTGCGAGTCGGACGTTGGTGGGAAGTGAGGCATGCGGGCTGGCGGCTCCGAGTGTAAGTTGGCAGGTGTTGAAGAGTGTCTGGTAATCGGAGACGTGGACAATTTTTCTGTCATCAAACTTGGCTTGGGCGATGGGTTCGAAAATTTTGTCTAGGATGTCGGCTGGTTTTTTCCCTTCGCGGCTCGGGCTTTTATCGAATCCATTAAACGATGTGGCAACGGATACTGCAAGGGTGACATGGCTCGCCCCACTGACCTCTAATTTTTCTGGGGACTGGTTGACCTTTCCGTCGGTATTGAATATTCGAACACGGGATTCAAAAAATGTCCCACGACCTTCATGATCATCGGCGTAGAGGACTCCATTTTTTTTATCGGGGATTCGGAGGCTACCATCGGGGTTGCAGAGTTCGGGGTAATTGGCGGGGTTACTAATGCCGCCGGGCAGGAGATTTTTTAGATCGCGGCGGTAGAGGAAGGCCGGAGCCTGGCCACCCAGTCGGATTTCGCGTATACCGTCATGGGCGGGGATCGGCTGGGCTGTCGGGTGGGGGGATGTGAAGGTGGCTGAAAAATCCAATGCCTTCGAGCCATCGGTGCTTAATCGGATATAGATAACCTTATCCGGGTGACTTGCGAAGGTTTCACGGGTGAAGGTGGTGCCGTTTTGGCGGTAAGTTACCTTGTGAACTGCTGTGGTGAGATTGAGAGAGCGTTCGTAATCGCTGACTTTGCCTTCGGTGTTGAATGTGAAAATAAGATCGCCGACGGGTTGGTAAGCTTGCCCTAGTTTGCCGACGCCTTTGGTATTGATTAGATCGTTGGCTTCGGCATTTTTTCCGTCACGGATGAGTTGGGCCACCTCTTTGGCGATTTCTTGGTAGTGGGGAGGGGAGTCGAGCAGAGACGATGGCTCACCGCTCCAGAAGGTGTCCTCATTGAGGCTGATGATGTTTTTGTCCGTGTTGCCATAGATCATGGCACCTAGGCTACCGTTGCCGATAGGGAGGGCTTCGTTCCAGGTGGTTGCCGGGTGGTTGTAGCGGAGTGTGAGGTCGGCGGGTGCAGCGGCCGTGGCTGAAATCGCCGTCGAGGAGGTCAGTATTACAGAAAGTCCAGCAAGCCGTGGGAGGGTATATTTTGTCATCAGTCAGATATGAGTTTGGTAGATAGATCACATGATACGGGACTCCATCGACAATGATTTCAATAAATTATCCTGAAGTTGATAGCTGTAGGCGAAATCTGAGATAAAAAGTGAAAGTGTTCATATTTGGTCATTTAGAATTCAGGGCGTTTTTACGGTATGCACGACTTCATTGACCGCCCGATAGGTGAGACGTTTACCTTTGCTAAAAAAGAAAATGTAGGAGCGGCTGCGGTCATCGTAGGGCCAACGAGTGTCAGCAAGCGCCCGTATTTTTTTTCCATATTTGTAAAAAAGCTGCACCTCATAATAAGGCAGATTTTTTTGCGGAGTGGGGTTAGCGATGACTATTTTATAGGGCGGCACTTTAAATGTGTTTTTCCCTAGTTTGCCGACAACTGGCAGTTTACTCAGGTTAAAAAAGCAAATCTGACCTTTCCGAAAAGCCGGATCGTCAAGACGTACAATTCGACAGAGGTATTTTTGTTGTTGTTTATTAGGGATAAGCAGGAGCAGGAAACTTCGCCCTGCTTGAGGAAGCTTTGCCTGAGCCACGATCCGTCCTATCTTTTCCTCCCCTTGTGGTAATAGGGAAAGGAAGATATTGCGTTGTTTCACTAGGACTGGTTTACTCAAATTTCCTGTGGGTATAAATAAAGACGGGTTCTTATTTTCGGGATCCTGTTTAGCACTGCCAGAATGGATCACTACCTCCTTCGCCCCATCGAGTAGATCAACGGCAAGTAAACGCACTGAGATGCTTTTTTTCTTTAGGGATGAAGAGCCTCTTGAGGCGTTTTTTTGTGCGAGAAGGGAGGGCGTAAGGACAAGGGAACAAGTGAGGACGGATAGGAGAAGTAGGCTATTCATGTTTAGAGGATGTGAGTCATCGGGTTAAACTTCGTTCTGCGCTAACCAACGAAAGCTGGTGATGACAAAGCGGCGACCGAAAAGTTTATTGGTATTGCTTAAGAGGGCTGCCGGAAGTTTCCATGCTTCATCAGATGGATCAAGGTATTTCGGAGTACGTTGGACAAGAGCCTCACACCATGCTCGAGCAATGACATGAGTTCCGTCCTTCGAACGAACCTCCCCGTAGGCGCGAATGCGGAAGGTATCACTGCGTGGAGTGAGCAGCGGCCCGATAGAGGTGAGCAGATCAGCCTGCTTCACGTAGCCAGGAATACCCACGGACGAGGCTCCGGCCTCGGCCTCCGGAAAGGCGAGTCCAGCGGTTGAGGCATCCGCCTCGGTGATAGCCCTACTTCCCTCAACGTAGGCTTTATTGATGGGTTCCGAGGAGCCTGAGCTATTTGTATCATCCAGAGCCGCTTGAAGTGCGCCACTCTTGGCAATTTCTTTGTCAGTCGGATCAAGCCGGCGATTGATAAAATCAGCGAGCGAGAGGAAGGGCCCCCGGTTGCGGACTTGCACGACCATGTCTTTGGCCAGCTCCTCTATTTGGTCATCGGAAATATCCCGAAAGCCCCGCCATTGCATCTCCGACTTTAGATCATCGAGATCATTTTTGTCAATGGCCTGACCCACTGGGGTAAGCAGGGCTCCTGAGGGGACGCCTTCGGCCTGAGTTGCGATTTCGCTATTGGGGGTAGCAGGTTCAATGGCAGGCATTTTTTGTTTTCTCAGGCTGGAAAGAAGTAGTTTCCATGCGTCCACTGAGGTGGAGTTGACATTGAAACCTCCTTCGATCATCAGGTGCGATGCTACTTTAATAGCGGCGTCTGAAGTTGGAGCAGTTCCTTGAAAAATATCAGTCATTACGGTTTCGGGATCTGAGACCCAGGCCTTCATGTGACGGTTAGGTAGCGGCTTGGAATCCGCGCCACCAATGCCGAGAAATTCGGAAAATACAGTGTTCTGCTCACGATTAATACCCGCGTCTTGCCATGATTTTGCTGTTTGTGGTGCGATAGAGGAGAAAAACCAATCATCCCAAAGTGCTTGATTGACCAAATAGGAGTGGTCGGCAGCCGGTGACTCGTTGATAGTTCCTTCTGTTTCGTTCGAGGCCAAAAACGAGGGCGCAAATGAGTTTCCGATAGCGTGGCTAATGGATGGCTCAAGAAATTTTTCCCCAGGAGGCACAGGTCCTGGAGATCGAGTAATGGTGCCGTTTGCCATAGCATGTTGGAATGCTGCCAGAGAATAGATGGGTTCGCGAGGAATAGAGTGTGTTACAACATAGCTCGATCCTGTTCCCGAGGTATAGCCACCACCAAAAAAACCGACACCTGTGCTCCCTCCATCGAGAAACGGTGACATCCAGTTTTCGAGTGGCATCACCACGATTTGCATAGGTGTGGTTGCCATACTGGCAGCGTCCATACTTTGGATATCGTAACCTAGTAATTTCGGGTTGAAACGTTGCATATAACGTCCTTGAAAAGCATTGACCGAAGAGCCTGCTGGGGGGGACTCCGTTTTAATCTCTGCGGAAAGCAGCATGATAGGACGCTTGGTGTCCTCAATATCCTGAAGGGTGAAGGTTCCTTCATTCTCGATAACGGGAAAATATAGAGGGTAATCCTCAGCTTTAAGGTCATCAGGGTCCTCCACATTAAGTTCTTTACGATCAATCGAGAAGCTTCCAACCTGAGGGCCTCTTTCAGTTGTAGAGCCTTTTATTTCTGGGCTGCCGTGATAATGGAGAAACTCAAGCACGGCTCGGTTGAGTGTTCTTGTTGAAGGCGACAAGGTGTAGGTTATTTCCTTAGAGCCAGGAAACGAAGGGTATCTCTTGTCCTTGTCACCTGATTTTTTTCTTATTTTATAGCGGAATCCGCTTCCGAAATTCCAGCCTAGTTGGACGTCCACCATTTTGAAATTCTCATTTTGTCCCATGCTCACTGTGGTAGTTGAGCCTTGGGAAATGACCTGCACCTCTCCAGGGCGCAGTGTGATTGGCTCAACTCTCCCATAGCGAGTCCACATGGTGTTCCCCCATTGAAACCTCGACCCACCAAGCATTTTTTTAAATTCATTATCAAATACAACATTACCGCCAATTGATATTTCTGCTTTGTAAGGGCTGTTCCAGTATTTGAATGATTGGTGAGCATAGGGATCGAAATGAACAGACACGTCCAGAGGATTCCAGACAGTCATGATAGGATCAAGCACCATGTAAAGCTGATAAAGATCCTCACCATTACTTGTTCCTGATTTTTTTGACATCAAAGAGTAAACCCACATATTGCGAAGGACTGTTAGGCGCTTATATGTATAGTAGGGTTCTATGTTATTAAGTTTTTCTTTAGGCTCGCCCGCTGTCGGAAGAGGCGGCATTTCAAAAATCGGTGATCCTGAGGGGATCGAGCCACCATCCGGATGCGGTATACTGCTTGTCGAATAGGTCAACTCCCGCCACACATTGTAGTAATCCCAAAGCTCACCTAGTGAAATCCCTGGCTTCCCCTCAACGGTGTAGAGCGGTGAGTTCGGTCTATCCGCCTCAGGTTTCTCTAACTCCAGAGAGAGGTCTTTGCGGAAGCCGCCTTTTCGTACATTAGTAATCAAACTCATCGAGTTTGTGGTAAGATCATGAAAATGCTGCTCAAGAGTGCCGTCTGCGATAAAGTCTATACTGCTCAGTGTGATGGCTTTGTCTATTTGAGGATCGGTCAGTGAAACGGTGGAAAGCTCTGATATTCTCTGAATTCCAGCTTGCGGAGCTGTCATCAGCTCGGCCCGTAAATTAACCATCTCCGTGGTTTCTATTTTTGATGCTGGAATGCGGGCCTTCATCGTCTCATCTCCAATCCACCAAGCCAAACCACCGGAGTTACCGATTTTTTGTAGTCCAGCCTCCACTCTGGCGTCTGCCGGTGCGGCATTCCCCACGCTGCCATCACCCACCATCATAATCATTTCATCGGCCACGGTCGTACCTGCTGCTACGGCATCTTGAAGGGCTAGAGCTTGAGGGTCACCAGATACCATCCAGCCCAGGAACTCTGGCTCAGGAGGACGTGTAATATCCGTGTCGAGCCATGAGCGATAAACCCCTAGCCAGTGGGAGCGTGTTCCGGCGGCTGCGGTTTTCATATTTCCTTCGGCATGCACCCTCTGGTCAGGGCCGGAAGATTTTTGAAGTTCACCGATGGCGATCATTAGAGCTAGCCGGGCATTGGATTGCGCTTTTTTCATCGCTTCACTGTTGCGTGTTGATCGTAGCTCAATAGAGCTTAAGCTCAGCATCGCGAGCGCGATCATTACGAGCAAAACCATTACAGAAATCGTAGCAATTAGGGCAAAACCATGGCGGGATTTTCCTTGTTGGGTGAAGTTAGAAGGAGGGTTGGTGGATGGGTTAAGAATATGCATGGGTGGAGGTGGTGTTTCAAATGTATATACAATATAGAGGATTTATGAGGGCTTGTCCATGTCATCAGACAAAAAAACATGGCGTTTCCGAAAGATTGTCGAGAAAAGATAGCTGTTTTGGTTGGAAAGCCCCTAGTTCTAGGGTGTAGCAGTCGTGTTCATATATGGATAAATAATCATTGATTGATGGGTTTATGCCTTTTTCGAAAAATAATGTGGCATCTTCGTAAATATGTGATGAAGTTCGGCGTATCTAGCTGCGTCCTATACCTCTCTATTATACCTCCCTATGAGCCTACAATCATACAGAATTGCCGTTCTATTACCCGTTGAATCTGAGTATTCAGGTCGACTGCTGGAAGGTGCGATGCTGTATGCGGGTGAGCATCCCGAAATAACCTTGTATGAGATGCCATATTCACAAGGAAAATCACCCTTACCTGACGGACCTCTCGAGTTCGATGCTGCTTTTGTATGGCCCTATTCTGGGGACATTTGGATCGAACGTTTACTGGAAGAAAAAATGATTATGCTTAGTGCCAGTAAAAACTGGGTGGCTCGCGGGGTGCCTCAGATTGGGTTTCACGGAGTGGCCGTGGAAGAGTTGGCGTTCGAGCATTTAGCATCGTTGGGACGTGAATTGATTGTTTACATTGGGGTTGATACATCCAACAGCGTTTTGAGTGTTCGTCGGGAACGTTTTTTTGATCGGGCTCTCGAGAGAGGGTTTGAGGTTATATCTCACGAAATTCATCCTACCGAGGGGGTTGATAGTGTTCACCGCGTTATGAAGGTTGATGAGTTTGGTGAGGAGTTGCGTCGTTTTCTCGCTGAATTGCCGAAGCCGGCTTCCATCTGGTGTGATGATGACTATGTGGCTCGTGCAATTTGTGCTAATGCTGCGATGGAAGGGTTGAAAATTCCTGATGATCTTGCGGTTCTAGGACTGGGCGATTATTCGGTGTCTCGAAGTGGCAGTCCTTTGATTTCAACTATTCCTCAACCCGGTCAATTAATTGGCCGACAGGCTATAGGTCTGCTGAGGGATGCCCTTGTAGTAAAATCTGTTATTGAATCAGTGGTCCACGTTTCGCCTCCACCAGTGATCGATCGTGAATCGACAACGGGCGGGGGGCGGGCTGAGAATGCCTATCGGAGAATCTATCAGGAAATTAGTGATCGGGCCTGTGATGGGCTCTCCGTTGCTGAATTGGCAGGGAAGTTGAATGTCTCACAGGTAACATTCTCGAAACGCTTTGGTGAATTATTTGGATGTACGCCAGGTGAGGAAATTCGGCGAGTCAAAACCGAGTTCGCGAAGCGTCATCTGATCAATACCGATGATTCTGTTGAGCAGACAGCTTTACTTTGTGGTTTTGAAGATTCTGGGAATTTCAGTAAGTTTTTTAAACGTCAAACCGGCCAAACCGCTAGTCAATACAGAAAAGAAAAATCAATCTCTCGGGGTGGAGGTGAGTGAAGGGGGGGCGATTGATAGTGGTGATTATTGAGGGTAGTTAATTGTAGGATTTAAATTTTTGTGTTTTCGCAATGCTTTCGTTGCTGTAAGGATCGCGCCGTCATGCGCGCAAACTTATCCCGATTTATTTTATTTTTGGTTTCTACCCGTGTTATTGGATGTGGAGGACTTTCTGTTATTTTGTCTCTTATTCTCACACCATTAGCTCAGGCGCTTGAATTTTCCGGGCTGGCACCCGGTGCGCCGAAGGCGTCCATGGATCAGTCCGCTCACACGGCGACTCTCGAAAACGAAGTGATGGCGGTTAGCTGGCAGTTCAAGGGGGCTCAAATTTTTCTCAGCAGCATTCACAACAAACTCACCGGGGCCGATCTCAAACAAGATGCATCTCCGGTTTTTTCTTTTTCGAGCCAAAAGAACCAAGCTTCCATCGGCGAATGGAAATGGATATCACAGCCCGAAATAATCACGGTCAAACCTTTGAAAAAATCGTCATCCAAAGGAAAACTGATCTCCGGCAAGGCGATTACGGCTACTCTCGAAAGTAAATCCACTGGTCTTCAAGTACGCTGGACCGCTGAACTTCGAAAGGGGGCTAACTACATCAAATCCACGGTGTCGATCACCGGAAACAAGCCAATTACACTCACTCGGATCAGTCTGCTTAGCAATCTTGCCGCACCATCAGCCAAGCAGGTGGGAGTCAGCAATAAAGGGGCACCTGTCATTGTGGGGCAAACTTTTTTTGGCACCGAAGTTCCATTTTTCAAAAACACAATCAAAAATGGCCGACTCACCCAGGAGTTCAGTGCAAAATTGCCCATTCAAAAAGGAGTGATTAACACCTTTTCCCAAGTTATTGGTGTTTTTACCTCCGGGCAACTCCGCCGCGACTTTCTCTACTACCTCGACCGCGAGCGCTCGCGGTCCTACGCTCCATTTCTTCATTACAACTGTTGGTTTGACCTTGAACGTCGGGTGAGTGAGAAAAACATGCTGGATCGCATCAACACGATTCACCACGAGCTTGGCGAAAAACGAGGAGTTAAGGTGGTTTCCTACGTCGTGGATGATGGCTATGACGACTATCGAAAAGGATTCTGGGTTTTTAATACCCAAAAATTCCCCGATGGCTTTACTCCTCTGGCCAAAAGGTTGTCGGAAATTGATTCTCACCTAGGCGTGTGGTTGTCACCTGGAGGTGGTTACAAAGGTTCGAGGGAACGTCGCAAACAGGCGCAGAAAATGGGTATCAAATCCCTCGATCTTTCATCACCGATTTACTACCAATGGTTTCTCGATAGGCACCGCAAATTTATCAACGACGACCAGATTAACTACTTCAAGTGGGATAAACTGGGTGGTGGGGTCAGCGGTCATTTTATGGCGCTCATGGATATTGCCGATAAATTAAGGGTGCTCAACCCTGAGCTATTTATCAACACCACGGTGGGCACCTGGCAATCTCCCTTCTGGCTGAATCAGGTCGACTGCACATGGCGTGGCGGCCAAGACATGGGCTTCATGGGGAAGGGGAACAACCGGGAGAAATGGATGACTTACCGCGATGCGCTGACTTATGGTGTAATTAAGAAGTCCGGATTTATTTACCCGCTTAATGCGATGATGAATCACGGGATTGTGTATGCCAACGGTCATATGTTTCCGAAAAAGACGGTGAAAAACAAAGAAAACTTTGTCAGTGAGGTGCGTTCATTTTTTGGTGGTGGGTATGCGCTTCAAGAGCTCTACCTCACTCCCAGTGTGCTGAATGCCACCGACTGGGATTGCATTGCCGCTTCAGCCCAGTGGGCAAAAAAGAATGCGTCTGTCTTGATCGATTCCCATTTTATTGGAGGAGATCCCGCGAAGCTTGAGGTTTATGGATTCGGGGCATGGAACGCGAATTTGGGCACCATTACATTGAGAAACCCAAGCGATCAGACGCAAACAATTTCCCTGGATATAGGAAAAGTCTTCGAGCTTCCCCAAGGAGCCACCCGTAGCTACCGCCTTACTTCACCTTATAAAGACCAACGCCTCCAATCACTCCAGGCGAAGGCTGGGCAATCCATGGACGTCGAACTCAAACCATTTGAAGTCCTCGTCTTCGACGCTGCCCCCGCCAAGTAATATATTTCACTTCTTTCGATTGGCTTCCATATTCTGGAACAACGCAATCTATCTTAACCGATCATTGATTCTTATCATGAAACGACTACGATTCATCCCATTCCTCATCCTTATCCTGTCAATAGGCACCACTTACGCAGCTAAGAAAATTAAAAATCAACCTCCGGAAAAGAAAATTTGTTTTGCCCTCTACACCGTCCAAGACCAGCGTCTGAAAATGACCGTGCAGCTCTATCCATTAGCCGCTAAGGACAGCCGCGACGTTTATCTAGAAATAAAAATCAAGGGTCAATGGAAACAGGTAGGCGCCTGTAAGGTGAGGGAAAAGCCCTACACTCGTCCGAAAGGAGCTAAGAGCTGGACGGCGCATTTCCGAGTCGAACACTGGGATACCAGCAAAACCTACTCATACCGAGTCAAAGCGCTCGATGGCGTAGCCCAATACACAGGTCTTATCAAAAAAGACCCCGTGGACAAAAATGAAATCACGATCGTCGCCTTTACCGGAAATTCTAATCGAGATCTGAGTCCACGCGCGGACATCATTAAAAATGTCAAAGCCATCGATCCCGATCTGCTCTTTTTCTCAGGTGATCAAGTTTACAACCACTCCAATCACCTCAAGAGCTGGATTGACTTTGGCGAGCAGTTTGGCGAGATCATGCGGAACTGCCCCACCGTCTCCATCCCCGATGACCACGATGTCGGTCAGAGTAATGTATGGGGAGCAGGGGGCAAAAAATCCCATGAAAAATACAGCAATGATGGCGGGTATAATTGGTCCCCTCAATACGTGCAAGAAGTCGAGTGGGCGCAGACATCAAACCTCCCAGATCCCTATGACCCTACCCCCGTTCTTCAGAATATCGGCGTTTATTACACCTCACTCAATATCGGTGGTATAGACTTTGCCATCATCGAAGACCGTAAGTTTAAAAGCGGCCCCAGGGACTTAGTCCCCAAATCCTTTAAACGGGTCGATCACGTCACCGATCCCAAGTTTGACACCCGGAAGCTCGATGTCAAAGGAGCCATCCTGCTAGGCGACCGCCAGCTCAAGTTCCTCCGCGCATGGAGCGCGGACTGGAAAGACACCGATATGAAATGTGTGCTCTCCCAAACTATCTTCGCCAATGCCGCCCATCTGGACGCCAGTAATCAAGTCCGCCTCTATGGCGACCTAGACTCTAACGGATGGCCGCAGGCCGGACGGAACAACGCGCTACGTGAAATCCGAAAAGGCTACGCATTGATGATCGGTGGTGACCAGCACCTCGCAACCGTCCTGCAGCATGGTGTAGATGACTTTGGCGATGCTGGATTCTCCTTCTGTGTGCCCTCAATCATCAACTACCACAACCGCCTGTGGTCCCCACTAGAAAAACCATTCCGCCGCATCGAAACCCCCTTGAAACACACCGGAGACTACCTCGATCCCATGCAAAATAAAATCAGCATGTACGCCTATGCGAACCCCTATGAAAACAACAAAATCACATCCTCCAAGTATGTGAAAAGAGCCGCCGGATATGGCGTGATCCGCTTTAATAAAAAAGAAAGAACCATCACCATGGAGTGCTGGCCCCGAGGCGGCGACATCACTCAGCCTGATGCCAAACAATACCCAGGCTGGCCAATCACCATCAAACAAACCCAAAACTATGGGCGCAAAGCTCATTCCTACTTACCTACATTACAAATCAAAGGCCCAGCCGATCCCGTGGTGCAGGTCATTGACGAACAAAGCCAAGAAGTCGTTTACACCCTCCGTATCAAAGGCAACACATTCCGCCCGAAGGTGTTTAAATCAGGAATCTACACAATCAAAATAGGTGAGGGGACTCACCAAATCACTCTGCGTGGAGTAGAGTCATTGGATGGCAAAAAGCAAAAAATCCTCAAGGTAACAACAAAATAAAGAAAAAATCATGAATTGTAAAACATTAGTATCCGGCGTGCTTTTAAGTGCCGCCTTGATTATGCCAACCCAAGCCAGGGGAGCATCCGCAACTAAACCTAACATCGTGTTTATGCTGGCTGATGATCTGGGCTACGGCGAGGTAGGATGTTACGGACAGAAAAAAATCAAAACCCCCACGATTGATCAACTTGCTCGCGAGGGAATGAAACTTACCCAGCATTACTGCGGAGCCCCGGTCTGTGCGCCGTCCCGCTGTGTTTTGCTCACCGGCAAAAACCTAGCACACGCTGAAATCCGTAATAATGGAAACTCAGGGAATAAGAGAAATCCATCCAAGGGGATTTTTTCCGGACAAAAACCGATCTCGGCTCAGGCTGTTACGATTGCCGAGGTGCTGAAAAAGGCAGGTTATGTCACCGGTGGATTTGGTAAATGGGGGCTGGGTCCCAACAACTCGACGGGTGCCCCGAATAAACAGGGGTTCGATCGGTTTTACGGATACAATTGCCAGGAAAATGCCCATAGCTATTACCCACCTTATTTGGAAGATGACGACAAACAGGTGCAGATCAACGACCCCTGGATCTACGGTCATCAGCGTAAACCAAAGGGCGAAATCAAGGCCGAAGATTATAGAGCTCAAAACTACGCGCCCGACCTCATCATGGCGGAGGCTCTGAAATTTATCGACAAAAACAAAGACAAACCATTTTTTCTCTACCTTCCCTTTGTTGAACCCCATGTGTCATTGCAAACCCCTCAAAAATGGACCGATATGTATCCCAAATCGTGGGACACAAAACCCTACCGCAATGCTGTGGGATACGGCTACGTTCCTCACCCTCGGCCCAATGCCGCCTATGCCGGACTGATTACCCACCTAGACGACCATGTGCGTGAAATTCTAGACCGACTCAAAAAGCACGGCTTGGAGAAAAACACCATCGTCATCTTCACCTCCGACAACGGCCCCACCCACAATGTCGGTGGCGTGAATACCGAGTTTTTCGACTCCATGGCAGGGCTTCGTGGCAAGAAGGGAAGTGCGTACGAAGGTGGAATCCGTGTGCCCTGCATCATCCGCTGGCCCGGTAAGGTAAAGCCAGGGAGTGTCTCTGATGCGGCTACCTATTTCCCCGATTGGTTTCCTACACTCTGCGATATCGCTGGCGGAAAAATGCCGGAGGATCTTGATGATGGTGTTGATTTAACGGGGCTGTTCACCGGAAAAAATCCACTACCCAAGCGCACCGAACCGATGATCTGGGAGTTCTACGGATACGGAGGAATCACCGCCATCCACATCGGAAAGTGGAAAATCCTACGTCATAAAAAGAAACCATGGGAGCTCTTTAACCTCGAGACCGACCGCAACGAAAAACACAACGTCGCCAGTCAGAACCCCGAAGTTGTCCAACGCCTCGAACAAGCATGGAAAAACACCCGCACGAAGCCTGGGCCATCTAGAAAAAAGAAGAAATAGCATTTTTCAAGAGTGCTATTGTTTAGATATATCACCTTGCGCACATCTTTTTAGGAGTGCGGTGAGGCATCACCGCTTTTGATGTGAGCTGACACCATGCGCATCCTATTTAATAATCGATTCTCAAGCGCATGAAAATTCGGCTGTTCGCAGATAATGGCACGCTGGCTTTTCTGACTTCCGTGAAGTTGGATCGAGACATCAAAGTATCGCTCACTGGTAACCACGTTTGAAGGTCTGTGGAGTATTGGACTTTGTAGGTGATGCCATCAAGAAGTATATTTTTAGGGTAAGACAACGTAAGATAATCACCTTCCATTACCGGTAGGGGAAGCAGATTCGCATCTGAAACTCTCGGATTCAGATCAAGGGCAAACTCAAGGATGTTTTGGATGCTATCACCTTCAAAATCCTGCGTTTCATCACCTACACCCCAGGCTGTAGTCCAGTCGGTGTAGTTATTTCGTTTGCCTCCAGGTGTGGGACTTTGAGCTGACCAACTCGAAGCAAAGTTGCCAAAGAGGGCGAGGTCAAGGCGATTGAGCGACGCTCCGGCTCCTCCAGCCTCCAGAGGCCAGGGGGCGGTGCTATAATAAATCACTTCGTCTTCCGTTACCTGAGGGTAAAAATCTGGTTCGTTCGAGGGGGGGGAGTCTGGACGTTGCAGGCGCACCGTGCCGGTATCATTGCCTAGTGGTCCATCAGTAAAGGGGCCTATCAGAGGAATGCTGGAGTCAATGCTGTAAACACTCCGGAATGTGGACGTGGCACCTGGATCAAGCTCAGGGTCGAAGGCGACAAGAACCAGGGTGGCTCCTGCATTCAGACTGTGCGAAGCTGTAAAGTCAAAATCTGCGCCACCACGCATACGCCAATGATCGAGATTCTCAGTAACAGAGCCATGGTTGCATATTTCAATATACTCGAGGTTGTTTTCGGTTGTTGTGTTTGGATGATACATTACTTCCGAAATAACAACGGGTCCTACCTGCGCACCGAGGTTTTCAGATCCTAAGGTGTTTTGGCTCATACTCACCAATGTGCGTGACCCTGTCGCATTTGGCCACCTTCCCAGTGCCTCGCCATTGAAAGAGGCGGCAAAATCAACGTGATCAACAAATTGAACGGGTCGACCTGAGTTATCGGTTTCAAGCAACCACAAATCATCGCCGTGCGCTGCACTAAGGGCAAAGGGTCTGCCTGATATCCATTGCCCTTTTGTTGAGTGGTTGTCGTAAAACGGGGTGTTGATAGTGAAGTTGTTAGCATCGATTACAGTGACTTGGAATGTGTCATTGTAAGTGGAGATACCTCCGTATCCTTTGATCGTTACGGTGTCACCGGTGGTTCGTCCGTGATTGGATACATTCACGGTCGTTGGGGATGTGGCAATGGTTCCGGAGTAAGAACCCACAGGTTGCGTTGGTGTGATGTTAAAATCATCTTCATCAAAAATGACATATCCTCCAGCGGGAATCTGGATATTGGGGATCGAGAAGGAAGTGTAGCTCCCGTTGTCGTCGCTTAAAATCCAGTTGGCTAAATTAACGGTATTTCCTGTGGTGTTATGGAGTTCGATGGTGTCTTTACTAGGCAGGTCCGTATGGGACATCACCTCATTGATTACGATTCGTCCATCAAAACCTACACCCAGCACATTCGGTGAGCCGTTAAACTCGCAGCTGGATCGCCAGCTGTTGGGGTCGCTGTAGTTATTGGCACTACTAGCGGTATCGGTGAGTTCAAGTGACGAGCCATGGCCATCGGCACGCCCCGGCCATGCTCCCGAGTCGTCATAGATAAAGTGATGCATCACATTTCCAGAGGCATCTACGAGTTTGATGGTTTCTCCACCGTCGCTAAGTTTTCCGCTATAGTCGCCCACATGATTCACGGATGGATAGCGCAGTGCAAACGCTTGGGTGTCTTTAGCTAATACTACGAAACCATTGGGTGGCAGGGTCATAACTCCAAAGGTGTAAGAAATACCGTCTGTAAAGGAGGTGCCGTCGAGATTAACTGCGGAAGCGGAAATGTTCCGGACTTCAATAAACTCAAAATCATCTCGCTCGAAAACACGTGGAGCGGGAAGGGTGGAGCCAGCGGCTTGTTCGGTGGCATCTACGCGGTAGGGTCTGTAGTGCAGTTCCGTGATGGCGAGGTCACCTGATTGGGCCAGGGTCTCAAGGTAAAACGTAGCTTCCTCAATGGCTGACCACTCACCACCATTTTTTGCACGCATACGGATAAGGCCGCTTCCAGACAGGCTGAGGGTTGATCCGGAGCTAACAAATATGGCTGTGGGGTTGATGCTGCCGCCATCAAGCCGAGGGTCACTTCCGTCTGTGGTGTAATAAATACTGCCTGAATTCGCTGTGGCACTCAAGGTTTCGCCATTGGAAATGTCACCTCCGTGTTGCGGGGTGGCATTGACGAGGAAGACTGGGGTGTCTGTGTTAGGAAACAGGTTGCCATAGTTATTGAATACAGTAGCACTCCGCGAGGGGAAGTAGGAATTGTAAAGGCGGTTTTGCTCTGTCAGCCACTCAGCGTCTCGGGTGTAAGCTGGCGTCCGGCGATCGTCCCCCCAACGGGCCGACTCGGCAATAATTGCCCGATCCAATAAATCGGCCAATTTTTTCCACCGGGCTTTCGTTGATTCTGCTGTGAGTGCTCCTTGGTTTAAAAAGTGCTTTTGGAGTCGATCCGCAAAGCGAATTTTGTATTCGGCATGATTCTCCAGAGTGCCCCGAACGCCCATGGGATCAATCGGAGTGGAGCTGGAAGACTGACTTTCAAGCGTCCGTTCTGCATCCCAGGAGAAAAGCTGCCATGGAGCCATCATTTCAGGCTGTCCATTGGGGAATGGTCCACCACCGGCACTGCGCCAATTTCCTGTCACTTTGAGGTCTTGATTGGCGCCATAGCGGTTGATGATTTGGTAGTCAATGTATTGATCGATATCGATCACATCCTGAATTTTTTCCCAATCGCCATCATTCACTACGCCCTCGATGGCATTCCATGCTGTAAAATTTCCGTCCACCAGTGAACTTCCATTGCGCGCATCTAATACATCTTCATCACCTCCATTGTAGGCCGCGTAATGAGAAGCCTCAGGACGTTCCGTCAAATTGTGAACCCCCCAGTAGAGACCATTAATAAAGACATGCACCATAAAGCCATGCCCCGCCGAAGGGTTTCCCATATCGAGCATGGATTGGCGCACCCACTGGTCACGGATCATCGAGGCTCGGGCTCTTTGCGAAGAAGTTCTATGTATCCATGAGTTATTATACCCTGCACGGAGAGAGATGGAGTTAAACTCCTTAACTTCCGAATCTGGGAAAATAGGTTCACGTAACTTACTGGCACCATACTCAGTTCGAAAACGAAAATTGAGTGAGTGTTTCGGGCTATTTGCTGGGGTGCGACTAGCACCTCCCTGCACCTTGATTCCACAATTGATCTGCCACTTATCACGGGAGTCACCGAGAGCGGGGATAAACTCCGCAGAGCACCCATACTCTAGATCATCTATCTCTGAATTTGTATAAATACCATTATTCCCACTGAATTCATCGCGATCCATGACGATGGAAATTGTAGGGATGTCCCTTAGTCCACTAAGCATCGTCTGCGCTGTGGAGGTGGTGTGGCCGGAGGCATCTGAAGTCAGTTGAGAAATGGAGGTATCCATATTAAAATCTCCCGATGTAAGATCTCCCCAACCGGCAGGCTGGGTTTGCTGTAGAAACGAAATATTTAATCCACCCGCATCCGTGCCATTGGCTGCTGCACCATCGATATCAAAAAGGAAATACGTATGAGTTTCTATTTCCGAAGCCGTAAGCCCCGCCATCACCGAAACCGCTCGGATAGCTGTTGTCTTGGAAAGAGAAATGGGGCCGCTGTAAACTTGGGCCGTGGGAGTGGGCGCGCCAATGGCATCAACAGGCGGCATGCCGTCGGTCGTGTAATACGTCGTCACCCCGGCCGTTCCGTTTGCCAGCGTCACGTTCATCGCCGTTTGATAATAACCGCGACTAGGTGAAAATACCATTTTTTCCACCCGGGCAATACCGCTGGAATCATTGGTTGACCCAGGGGTAGGGGCGTTGAAAAATACCGAAGTGCCATTAACCGGATTCAGTCCATACGAAATATCATTATTTTGCGCCGGGTAATCAGTTCCATTAGGACCATAGGCGCTGATGACTATTTGTGATGGATCGACAAGGGCGAGATACTCACCACCGCCTGAAAGCTTAAAATTAGTGTGTAGATTCCCATTGGCATCCGGAGCATTATCGCCAGAGGCATACACGATTAAATAAGCACCTGACGCGATGCTTGTTCCCGTTGGAAATATCCATTTGCTCAAATCCCCGGCATCATCGGTAAGTGCCCACCCGGAAAGATCCACACTTTCACCGGTTTCATTGCTGAGCTCTATCCAGTCCTCAGAGGTTCCTGGGATTTGGTTCGCGATGGGATACCAATTATTGGGGTTGTTACTCAAGCCAGCGTCATTTTTTGCCATGAACTCGCTGATTACCACAGAGGAAGCTTCATTGGCCATGTCACCATTGACGATAATCGTATCGATATCAATATCTCCGGTTCCCTCACCGCCAGCATACCAGTAAAAAGTGACGATTTGATCGGTGAGGTTTTGGTATTTTGGTGCCGAGAGCGCAACGGTCTCGTTATCCACTCCATTACGTGGTTGGCCTAGTTTGCTAAAAATGATCTGCTCGTCCAGACTCGTGCGGAATGCCAACCACCGGGTATCAGTTGAGGTTGTCGATTTGCGCCAACTCCAAGTCACCGAGCTGAGATTCAGGGTTTTTCCTGCCGGAATCGTGATCGAAAAACTAAACTCATTAAGACCCGCCGGAAGTGTTCCCACCAACGGACGAGGATTACCATCGCCATCCAATTTGATAACAACCGTTTGAGGCATACCAATCTGAGCTCCATCACTCCAAGAGCGAAAAGCCCCTCCGCCATTGAATGCCCAAGGGCTGACGGATATTCCATCACTTGCGTTAAGGTCATCCGTATTGACAGCATCGAGGTCTGCGGAGCCACTGCCACCATTAAATACCGCAGAAGTGGAGAAGTCCGAGCCAGCCACCGGTGCTGCCCGAAGCTCCCCCCAAGATATGAGGACGACGGATGCCAAGAAAATCCGTGTCACATTGACACGGTTTTTATTTTTCCACATGGATTTTGATTGGATGAAGCTCTTTTTAAGAGTTCACAGTAAAATTAAAGTTGATGGAGGCGTTTACAGCGAGAGTCTTAGCGCATGTTTTAGAATTCGCAAATAATAGATGTTAATTTTTGTGAAAGAGGACGGATGATGGAATGAAGCTACGCCGTCCCGATGGAGTGACCCATTCCAGATCGACGCTCGTTTGGGGGGAGCCTCGGTAGATAAGTTTGATGGGGACGAGTCCTTTTTTCAAAGGGATGCTAAAGGAATACGGCATCGTATGCTCCCCTCGGTATCGTCCTTTGATGTAATGTTTCCCGTTGAGATAGAGATCACCGTCCGCATACGCTCTGAAGTAAATTTTATAAACTCCCGGCTCGGTGATATTAAGAAATCCGCTTAGCTCCACCTGCACCCCATCTTTGCCAATTCGGGGATCGGTGATAGGCGCGGGAGGTAAGAGAGAAGTGACGATGTCGTTGGTGATCGGTTTTTTGATGATAATGCGCCGTTGGCTCTTTAGATCCTCGATCGAGGCATAGGTCAGGCGATTATTTGTATAAGTTCCGCTGTATCTCCTGTATATCATGGGCTCGATCATCCGCTTAAGCCCAGGCTTGAAGCTTTCTGCTTGTAAGACAGGCCGCTCGGGCAGCGCATAGGTGTATTCCTCCGCAACCTGCTTACGTATCCCGGTGCTTGAAACGCCTTTGACGAGGAGGGTCGTGCTTTGGTCAATGTCGATAGGTGCGGTGTATTTGATCCAGGTCAGCTTTGGCTTTTTTTCCGGATAGAGTCCTTCGGGAAGGATAGGTTTGCCGTATCGGTGCCAGACGGGTTCGGCGGCTTGTCCGGTTTTTTTAATGGCGTAGAAGATCTCCTGATCAGGAAGGGGCGATTGAATAGTCACCTTCATCGGCTTCATAAAACAGCCACTGGCGGGAGATACCTCGGGGGCGCGTTGAGATGACTCGCTGGGGTAGATGGTCAGAAGATTCGAGGATTTAAATTCACGCATAGGGAATGAGAATTCACGCGTGAACCCATCTTTGATATCAAGCCCGTGATCACTCTTTGTGTAAACGGCCAGAATATTGCCGCGTTTTTCGACGTGATCAATCACAAAACCCCAACCGCCACCAGCCTTACGTAAGAAAGCAAGCTTCTCTGGAGACTTGAGCATAGCACGCTTCATATCGGGATAGAATCGGGGTAACATCCCGTAATTCTCAAAATTCTCTTTCTCAAGGTTTGTAATCTCACCCGTGTTATGCACAACGGCAAAGGCACCTTTCAGCGAATCCAAATGGGGCATTTTTCCGGAGTAGCGCACAGAGAAGGCGTCCATTTTATCACCATTCCATTTACGGAAAGAGCGTATGATCGTTCCTTCTACTTTGTCGACGTTAGAGGATAGCTTCGCCTTACGCGCTTCCAGCCGAGTGCCGCCCAGAAGGTAACTTTCAGATTTTCCTTCTTTGTTGATTGAATAGACCCCGACTCTCCCTGAAAAGGTGACGCCATTGGCCTTGCCAGATTCCTCATTGCCTGTAAGCGAGAAAAAGAGGGTGTCCACCCGATCCTCATAACGAACTTCAAGCGCAAGTAATTGAGAGGAACCCGAAGGGATTTTTTTGACTGATTTGATTTTTGGGTTCTTTAACCATGGTTCGTGCACCACGATGAAGGTGGTTTCTTTTTCTGGGTTTTCAGGTTGCTGGCGCAACATAAAGTGGGGGATTCTGTCCCACTCCTCAAACTTGCTTCCTGTGCGGTTTTGGCTGAGTGCTCGATAAATATTGGGTGTTCCGAAAAAATAGGCTTTCTGACCGGGCATGCCAAGAATGTGATGGCGTGTGCCGACCGGAGGGTTATCCGGGAAGCTGTCAGCATTGTATTTAAAGGGCGAAAGGGAAGGGCGTTTTTTTAGCTCCTTCTTACCTTTCCAAGGAGCTTTTACCGTGTAGTCTAGCATGCCGTCTTTTTCTGCACTGCCTTCACTGACGTCATACATAAATTGGTATCCGTCTTTGACGTTATCCGTTTTGAGTGGGTTTAATCCTGGCATCTTGGTGAGTGCATACGAAACGTTGCCTGTGGACTCAGCCTGGTAACTGGAGTGCAACATATAATCGCGAGTTTTGCCTCCTTTCACCTGGAAAATATCCACAATATAGGGTCGTGTCGGTTCATACGTATTCATCAACAAGGTTCGTTGATATTTTTTTACCCCTTGCTCAGCATAACACCGTGCGGCGTCCACGGATATCACCTTGATCCCGGGTGCCCGACCGTCGAAAAGCTTCGGTGAACCCTCGTTGTAGGGTGCCTTACGGCCTCCTTGATTGATTTGATCGATGACCACGGTGTTGTGTCCGGATGTGCCGGTTCCGAAACTACGGAGGGCGTTTCTCGAGTAACTGGAATCATCCATTAAGTAATGGCCAAAGGCAAAAAGCTGCAATGTTAAGGTGTCGTAATGCCCGTGATTTGATTTGTTTTCCGAGTAATTCAGATGGAGTTGAAACTGTTCATCTTCATCCCCATCACCAAGAATGGCGTATTTTAATCCATGGGCAATAAAATCGCGACTTTGACTGATTGGGATGAGCGTGCCGGGGATGAACGAGAGATAGGCGGCGTGTTCGCTATCGTTAACAATAGGTAAGCCCCCATCCGGCATCCGTATCCGCGCCAGAAATTGATACGCTTTCATCCAATAATTTTCTGAAGCTCCTAGTGGATAGCGGTAGTTTTTAATGGGTTTTTCACCAGGGTTCAGCTTGAAGCCCTTGGGGTCTGAGTATCCGTTTGCAAGATTCATTCTCTGCATGGCGAGAAGATGGATTTGTTGATAGCCTGGCCCTTGGGCAAATCCACCATCGATACACATAACATTACGGGGGGTGTAAGGTAGTGCCTTAATGGTGGTATCACGAATGAGTCTCGGACGGTTGAAAACACGGGCGAGCTCAAGATAGAGCGTAGGGCATCCTTGGCCAAACTCAAACATCCTAATCTCCTTGTACCGCATCGTTTTTTTCTGCCTATTAGAAACAATACCAATCACATTATCCCAGAGCTTTTCATTTAAATCCACACCTAACGATTTTTCAAAATCTTTATATGCTTTCGAGTTAATCATCAAATCTACCGTCTCTAGATAATGAGTAGGCCCTTTGGTTTCATCCCCTGCACGCCTTCCCGCCCGTGTCATCGCCCAGGCACCCTCCAGATTCCGTGGAGATAGCTTTCCGTAAATGTGGCCATATTCATAAATAAATAACCACCGAGGCCAAAGATCCGCATACGCATTCAGTATAACAAGGGCGCGGTGCCCAGCTTTTGGATCACCCGTCAAACGATAGAGTAGCGCCAGATTGTACATCTGATTGTGAATCCAATCATGACGTTCCGTATCGAGCACACCATCCAAATAATAGTTACGTGGGAATGGAGAGTCGTCTCCTTTATTGTTATAGTTGATTCCGTTAGGGTCTTGGTAATACCGAACAGGTATTTTTTCACCAGCCCAATTAAGCATCATTTTATTGTGCGATTGTTTATACTTCGGGTTATTGGGATAGACCTCTTTGCATTTGGGACAAACATACTGATCCGGTTTTTTGGGGTCATAAACTTTGTTATGCTTCATCACCTCCCCAAAACTTTTGGCAGGTTCTTGGTAATCCCAATATTTGCTACGCATTCGCACTCCCTTTCGGCAGCTTGGGCAAGCGTTATGAATCCGGGGCGTTTGCACCGGCATGCGGCGCAGGATTTCTTGATCGCTCAAGGTCATGATATACGCCGTCTTACTTTTTAATTGTTTGATGTGTTTTTCGCTTTTTTCCAAAGGGTGTGTCAACACAGGGTTTTGAAAAAATCCATCCCGGACGTTCGCGCTTGCGGCCGTAGCCATGGGTATGGCTATACTAGACGCGATGGTCAGCAGGCTTAGCCAGGTTAAAATGTGTTGTGATGTCATTTTTATTTTTTTGATTTTCTATGCCTGTTTTTTGGATCGACTTCTCTGTTGGCAAACGCGGGTTCAAAATGTTCCGGGGGTGACACGCTGTCCAAATGGAGGCCGAATGATCGAATGGTCGGGCAGGCTCTGGAGTCTAAAATAGTCAGTCGCACTTTCGAGGTTTTTTGTGTTTGAATGCGATCGAGCTTGCGCCGACCTATCGTGGTGTGGCTGGAAACCTCCTTCCAGTGCTGGTTGGCATCGCTCCAGATTTCCACCTTGTATTTTGAGACTCGTTGTCCGAGCGCGATCATTTCTTCAATGCGGATCACATTAAACTCGATCTCTTTGCCCATGTCTAGGGTGAGGGAGGCGGAGCGCACCCCATCGTCCACGGTCCAGTAGGTAGAGGTGTTACTGTCGATCACCTTGTCGGCCGCAAATTTCGGGGCATTGCCGCGCACCTGACTGGCAGTGGCGGTTGCTCCCATGGTCAGGTCTTTATCGAAAATTGATTTTAGTGAGGTGTTAAACTCCAGGAGTCGGGCGACCCAGGCGTCTGAATACAATCCGTCTTTATTCGGGGGCACATTAAATAAAAGAATGGAGCCTCGCCCGACGGAGGTGTAGTAGTTATCCAGCATTTCAGCGAGAGGTGTTGGGGCATCATCCACCCAAAACCATAGACGCATCGTCTTGGGATCGCACTCCACGGGGAACCAGATTCGTTTGCCATCTGCCTGCTCAGTCGGCTCCGTTGGGGCTGGATAGACATTCCAGTTAGTCACTGGTGCGAGTGATAATTCATTGCCAACCCAGCGTGCATCTTCTGTGATGGGTTTGATTCTCGGCCCTTGTTTGATGATGGCGTGGGGTTGGCGCTTGCGCACGACTTTGATAATGCTTCCCCAGTCGTCAATCATCGCCCGGTTACCATCGAACCACATTTCATAAACATCTCCATAGTTGGATAGTAATTCTGTGAGTTGCTGGCGATAGAACTCAGTGTAGGCCTTTTGATCCGTATCATAGTTTTTTTGGCTTTTGTCCCAGGGGGAGCAGTAGATGCCCAGTTTGAGGCCTTCCTTTTTGCAAGCATCTGATAGATCACGAACGACGTCACCTTTGCCATCGCGCCAGGAGCTGGCTTTGACGCTGTGAGCGGTGGTTGACGTAGGCCAGAGGCAAAATCCGTCGTGGTGTTTGGCGGTGAGGATCATTCCTTTGAATCCCGCTTGTTTTGCGGTGCGTGCCCATTGGTTGCAATCCATCTTCAAGGGGTTGAAAATATTCGGATTTTCGTCGCCGTGGCCAGTTCCTAGACCGGTGAAGGTGTTGACGCCAAAATGAACGAACATTGTTAGGTCGTCCTCGTGCCACTGCAGTTGATCGGCCGAGGGAAGGGGTTCGAGAGGTTGGGGTGGCTGCGCATCACTGGTGGCAATTGCTTTTTGAGAACTCTGTGGCTTCGAGGTCTCTGCATGGAGGGTGGCTGGTATAGCGGCGGTTGCCAAGATACATAGTAGAGGAAGATTATAATGAGGTTTTTTCATATTATGGTTGAGTGCGGTATTTGCTTTGTAGTCCGGTTTTGTTCACATCGATAGGCTGACGGATGCCTAGCTTGAGAGCGGGGGATTCTGGGCGGAACTGGAAGTTGGCATTGTCGATATCGGTGAACATCGGGTCGGCGGCGAGGCTGTGTTTTTCGATGCCAAACTCCTGGGTTTCCTTCAAATGACGTTCACCCCACTGCGGGTCCTTTTCATTAAAATACAGATTATAGTCGGCTAGGGTGTGGCGAAACTGGGTGGCGGGGTTGCCTTTGCGCGGTTTGCCGTCGGCGGTGGCGTGCTGGGCTGGATCGCGTGAGTAAAAGACATTGCGCTCGATAACCGAGCCATGCACGTCACCGGAAAAAAAGCGTAGGTAGCCTTTGTGTTTTTTGTTAGTCGGGCGGAGATCGACAAAGAGGTTTTCCCGGATTGTGTTATTTCCTTTAATCATAGCCCCTTCACCAGCACCTCCAATGCGGTGGCAGATGTTACGCTCGATGATGGTTTCTTCCTGATGATCATCGCAGCGGATAGCACTGTGAATATGGGTGCTGGGCACATCATGGCAGTAGTTCTCAATGATTTTGTTCCCACCACCTGCGCCGGAGATATAGATGCAGTTTCCATCACCGCAGAGGATCATGACGTCATGAATGTCGTTTCGCAGTATGAGGTTGTTTCGAGCGTGGAGGTATTTTTCACGGGACTGCCAACTTTTAAGTTTGGTTTTTGGTTTTTTGACCCCTTCGTTTTTGCTCACCTCATTCCATCGCATGGTTCGCGAACATTGACCCCGACCTGGGTTCCCCCAGGTGATTCGGCCAGAGATTACCATGCCGTTGTATGGGGTGTCATGGACCAAGTTGTTGGCCACTCGATTCTCTCCGCTTTGCCAGACAAAGATCCCGGGTGACCCCCAGTAGGATTGCCCGATTTTTGAGATGTGGTTGTTTTCGACGATGTTGTTGCGATTGACGTCTTTGGTGCCGGGTCCATATCCGGCGAGAAGGATGCCGGTGCCGCCGAGGTCATCGAAGCGGTTTCCAACGATTTTATTTTTCTGTGCGTGTAAGTCGAGCCGAAGTCCGGTCGAGCCCGCGTTGAGAAATCGGCAGTCATGCACGGCGCAGCTTTCCGCACCTCGGAAGCGAAGCATCGCATTGGGAGCATCGAATTGATCCCAATCGTGTTGGATGCCCCAACCGGTATTTCCAGACCAAGGGAATCGATCACCATGGACGAAGGTGAGTCCTTTAAACACAAGATGGCGCACCGGAGTGTCTTTCGGTCCAGAGTAGTCGATTTCCCCCTCGATGCGGATCAGTTCGGTAAGTATGGGGATTTCGATTTCCTCTTTAGATTTTGCGGTGGGCGGCCAGAGATACAGGGTATCGGTGCGGCGATCCACCATCCACTCGCCTGGCTCGTCGAGAAGCGCGAGGGAGTTTTCTATCCTTGAATCAACGGCTTTATTAACGGAAAGTGACAGATTATAAGTGCCCGGAACGGTGGTGGTTACTCGGCGTTTCTCCATATCTACCGACTTGATTGGCAGGATGTTGGAGACCCATTGTCGGTCGGGGATGAGTAAGATTTCGGCCTCGCTGACATCTGCCCAGTTTTCAATAATGCCGTCGATCACGGGGAAATACGAGTTCGTGGAAATAGCACTATCGCGCTCCCGATTCAAGGGGAGCAGAAACCCCTTGCCATGTGCGCGGGGAAGCTTCTGGTTTCCTTGATAGAGCGTAAGAAACCGATCCGCCCGATCCATTTGAGGGGCGATGCTCGGTGATTTGAGTTGTTTTGTCCTCATCGCGCGAAACGCCGAGACATTGACTGACCACACCTTCCCCTTAGCTGCCTCTGGGAGTTCGGCGGGCGGATTTTTTAGCTTTTCCCACCCTTTCACCGGCAGGCTGCCACTGAGCACCGGGGTATCGCCTGGCCATGCCGCGTAGGTGATCGTTTGGTCAGGGTTTCCAGAATCGGTAAGTCCAAAAACGAGGGTTTCTTTAAGGCGGTAAGTGCCCTTGTGTAGCCAAACGTTAATATCGCCTTTCGGGTGATTCTTTTTGTAGATCCGAACGGCGTTACGCGCTTGCGTTAGAGTGGCGAAGGGTTTTTTCTCGCTCCCCGGCGCGGTGTCATCGCCGTTCGGGGAAACGTGAAATTGAGCTTCTGACGGAGCGGCGATGAGTGATGTGACCGAGCATCCGAGGATGCATGATAGGGTGATGGGTAGTCGGTGTAGGCCGCTGTATTTCATAGGAATGCTAGGTGATGATAGTCGATCTATTTTAGCTAGCACTACTTTTTCGGGGTGTAGAAATCAGGATTCAAAGCATCTTTGGAAAACTCCTTCCAGAGTGATTTCGAGATTTTAACAGGATCTCCGGTCGCGGTGGGGGAATACTTCGTGGTTGTATTTTTGACCCAATCGTAATCCAAATTGACGGTTCTTTTTTTCACACTGCCATTGTTGATTTTCCAGTTGTTTTCGATTCCTTTGTCCAGTTCGTCCGCCCAGATTGCCCAGCGCTGGTAATAGACATCCTTGAGGAGGCCGGCCCACTGACGGTTTGCGTAGTCAACGTGACTCTGAGGGACCGTCCATGTGGAAATCAACGCACGAGCACTACGCTCACAGTAGGCTTTTTCTTCTGCCGTGCCTCCCCACTGGCGGGAGTCTGCAATCCATTTGCCAACGAGGAATTCCTCCCGTGTGGCAACGAGTTGATCCAGGCCTTTGATGAGTGCGAGTTGCTTTTTTGTGTAGAGACGAACGGCATCGGCATCCTTGGCTTTCCAGGCATCAAAGATAGCGTAGTGGTAGCGGGTTCCCAGGTCATCAAGCACTTGGCGTCCTAGATCCACAAGGTCAAAACGGTATCCATCACTCCCGGCACAATCGCTTGCCGCAATAATCATTTTTTTCCAAGCTGTTGCAAGTTTGTGAGTCGGGTAGGGTTTGGTAGTGGAGGTGAATCTACGGGCTTTCATTTCTCTCCGCATCGTGGGGCGACCGCAGATTGCCGAGTTATAAGGATAGTCGCCTCTGTTGAAAACGGGTGCGGAGTAGGCCGTTTGGTAGGCTATTTGAAGTGCCTCTTCTGCTGGCTTGGATGCCGCGCCGTATCGACGGCGGGCGTAGTCTTTGAGCCACGTATCCATCTGGACGGGTTCAACAGACCAGGAAAGCTTAAAAAACATTTCCCAAAGAATGGGGATATTCCCACTACCTTCGAGAAGCGCTCCAATGCCTTTCATCTGTCCTTTTCCAGGACCTGCGTCCTGATAGGCTTTTAAGGGAGCCGTGGCGATGCGGTCGAGTCGGGCGGTCAGGCCGGAATTTCCTCCGAAGTTATGAATCGTACACCACAGCCACGGGGTGTTGTTAAACTGCTTGCGCTTGCGCCAGTTTTCTTTTCGTTCGCAGTAGAGGTCTAGGACTAACAGGTGATCCTTGGGTAGGGCATTGATCATTCCCAGCTTGGGATTGCCACCCCAAGATTGCAGCACCCAGATAGAGTCGGGGTTCGCACGTTTCATGGCATCATAAATAATGCGGCCAGCCTTGGCGAGATCGATCCCTTTACTCGTGCCCCCTTCATGAAAAGGATCGGCAGCGAAGAAGGTGGTTTTTCCATAAAGTTTTTCCTGCGCTTTGTAAAAGGCGTCGGCAAGCTTGACAAAGAGGGGGTCAGTGGGGGCCAGCATGTCGGGGCGCTTCAGCTTTCCACCCGCCCAGTGGCCTTGGGCGTGAATTTTGGCATCGGGGAAGCGTTTTTTGAAATCGGAGGGGACAATCCCGTAATACCCTTGCTGTAAAGGCTGGATACCAAGACTGCGCATCCGTCCGAGAATTTGTTTGCCTAAGGTGATTCGGTTTTTGACGATATATTTAGAAATCGGCTCAGTTTTATTCTCCATATTTGACATATATTGCCACGGCTGATGAGACGGCATACAGAGCCAGCTCCGAACTTCAAGATCCGAGTAACCAAACGACTTTAAGGCATCAATCCACACCTGTTCTTGACCTTGGATGACGAGAGCGAGGTTGATTCCTTGCATCGCGAGCTGATCGATTTCTTTTTGCCACCGATCCCACCCCCACCACGGCATGGTGTATCCGTGGGTGCAGTAGTTGTAGGCAAAACGGTATTGCATCGGTGAGATG
The DNA here is from genome assembly GCA_964398555.1 of uncultured Verrucomicrobiales bacterium. Lineage (GTDB taxonomy): Bacteria > Verrucomicrobiota > Verrucomicrobiia > Verrucomicrobiales > Akkermansiaceae > Oceaniferula. The sequence goes on along the minus strand of CAYNNY010000001.1, from coordinate 6,426 downwards.
ATCCGTTCTTTTTGAGTGGGGAGGGGGAGTTTGGCGGGAAGCTTGAGTTGATCGCCACACCCCCATGAGATATTGGCGAGGGTGTATTTTTTAAGGTAATAGTTGAGTGCTGAGGCGATGGCGACGCCGTTGTTGCCTCGTAGTATGACTTGCCCTTGTTTGGAATCGACCTCAAAGACATCTTGCCCATTTTCAGAAGGGATGGCTTGCACGGTGATTTGTGATGCCGCTGCGGGCACCATCCTTTTGACGAGCTGTGCGGCTGATTCCTCAATCGGATTACCCGCCTGCGCGATGCAAGGCAGGAGTAAAAGAGTGAGGGCAGCTAGGATGCGAAGAGGCTGCATAAGCAGCTGATTGTTTATTTTGGTGTGAGATGACTTCATGGTTGAGTGAGATAGTAGTTTCACTGGAGTAGGCTGAATTCATTGGAAGCATAATGCAAATGGGGGAGATATGTCCATGTTATTTCAAAAAAGATTGTGGTAAATAGCAAAAAGGAATACCGCATAATTTCGGTAATTTTTGTTTTTTGGAGGGTTTTTATGAAAATGACATAATGTTTAGTGAAATGACATGGACTTTTTTGGGCACTTTGCCTATAATGACGGAGCGAAAAACCAACCACTCAACCACTCCCCAATGAAAAATTCACACAACTCAATCTTAAGGTCTCTTTTTTTTGCGGCCCTACCCGTGATTGCGTTATCCATGACTCATGTTGTATTCGCTGGCTTGCCAAAGGACGGCCTCTATTTGCATTTGACTGCGGATGACGTAGCTCTTTCCCATGGTGCCAAAGTTACATCGTGGTCGGACATGTCAGGAGGTAACATTCTGACTAATGTCGACGGGGCGGGGACGGCTCCTCTATTGAAAAAGCGCGCCATGAATGGTCATGCGGTGGTAAGCTTTGATGGGGTTAATGATAATCTAGAGGTTCTCAAACTCAGCAATAAAGGTCTTCCCTCGACTCGGAACATGACATTTTTTATCGTGGCGCGGCATAAGGTGAGTTCTTTAACGGAACGCACCTACCTGATGAGCGCTCAGACAATGGGGCCGAATCGACTTCGGATTTGTAGCGGGGTTAATGGCAAGGTATGGCTCGCTCGCGTTGGTGCTGGGTCATCTGTTAGAGTGGGTGTTGTCAACTCACGAATCAATCTCTTCACCTTGGTGTCAAGGCGGAAATCACGAGTTGTGGATGTTTACCTCAATGATCCGGAGGTTCCCGAGGGATCGGGAAAAAATAATCACTCCAAGGAGCAAGGAGGAATGCTGGAGCGTTTTAATTTAGGAGGCAACGCCAATGGTGATGAGCCTACCAAAGAGTGGGCTAAGGTGGATATTGCAGAGGTGTTGATTTACAACCACGCCCTCACCAGTAAGGAGATTATTCAAGTAAACGATTACCTCACAAGCAAATACTTGGGTCGTGAAGCGTTGTTGGCTCGTGCGCCCTTGCCATCAAGGGAGCCTGCAGTCTCCTTGGCGGCTAAAGGTGCTGATGCGAGTGAACTAGCTTTTAAACCAACACCCAGCCTAACACCCAACCCAACACCC
>CAYNNY010000001.1:0-4760 GCA_964398555.1 uncultured Verrucomicrobiales bacterium | reverse complement strand
TTTTTATGAATTATATCTCTCGATCCCTGTGTCTTACAATGTTCGGCTTAACCTCCGTTTCCAATTTTTCCCATGCAGCGACTGATGGAGTTATTCCCAATCAGGTATTTGCCCCTGCTGAGCAGTATGAAATCATCAGCCCCCAGCTAGGAACGATCCATTTTAATCAGCCTTCTGTTTTTAACGGCTACCTGATTTTTTCAGGAGATGGCGTCCACGAGGTGTGGGATATTTCTAATCCATATTCACCGTCTTATCTAACGACGATGACCAGTCCCGACGAACCCCTTGGTAATCCCGACCCGAATGGAGGAAAAAGAGAGGCTGAGTCTCATCAGGTCACTTACGGTCGAGATGGCGCAGGGAACTACTGCCTTGCCACTATTTCAGGAACAGGTATTGATATTTGGGATGTTACCACCACCACCAGTCCTACCTTTAAGGGGAAGGTTGTTCTTCCTGGGATTGTCTACGGTGATGTCGCCGGGGCTATTTGGGGTGTCTGTTGGCAGGGGAAATACCTCTACTGCGGTGCCACCAATCAGGGGGTTTATGTCATTGATATGAGTGATCCCGCCAACCCTAACCACGTAGCGACGATGTCGGTTTCTCAGCTCGGCGGGGTATGGGCCGGCCCAGTTTTCGCTCTCGGTGACCTGCTTGTCGTCACCACACCGAAAAGTCATTCGGGCATTGCCACTGTAGATATCAGCAATCCCACCTCGCCTGTTTTGCTCGATACTTTTGTTCCCAGCAGTGGTAAAAAATCCTACATCGGTGGATTTTATGGAACGGATGCCCACCTCATCCGGCCATACCGCACCTATGATGTCACGACTGATCCCAGAAACATCACTGCGATCAATACGAACATTCAACATGATTCCGAGTATGTTTCTTTTTCTGACAATTATCTTTATCTCGGAGGCACTCGGGGTGGCACTCAGGGGATTTATAAATACGACATCACCAATCCCGCCTCTCCGGTTTTAGCAGGACGTATCGAAGGGCGTAACAATAAGTGGGACGACCAGTTTTCCTGCCCGATTGGTAATATCGTCGCCATTGCTGACGATCAGAAGGTGAATGGTAAATATGTCGGTGGTATCATCGCCGTGCATGAAACCGGCAAAGATCTCACCGGGATCAGTGTCAAACACGCCTACCCAGACGATGGCGCTACCAATCAGTCGCTTAGCGGCCAGATTGCCATTTCATTTTCTGAATGGCCTGAATTTAAATCGGTCGATCCCTCGACCTTTATTTTGCGTCCGGTTGGCGGCGCCGCCATTTCAGGTCAATGGGGGTGTACCTACACCACCCTTAGTTTTAGCTCAGATGCGCCACTTAGCCCCGGCACCACTTATGAAATCGTACTTCCCGCCGGTGGCGTGACGGATCTTGTTGGCAATGGGATCGCCGCTACCTTTATCTCTACCTTTACCACTGGCACAGGATTAGTTGGCTTCCCTGGTGACGATTCCATTAATGCCGTGCCACCTGTCGCGCTCAGCAATGGAAGCTCCTTCAGCGTTAAAATCCCGGATGCCAGCCGCGTTTACACCTGGGACTTTGGCGATGGCAATAGTGACACAGGTTCCGCAGTCACCCATAGCTACACTGCTCCTGGCCGCTATGCCGTCGTATTTCAGGCATCCAATGTATCGGGTGACATCACACTGGAGGCGGAGGATGCCAATAGCGCGGGCGGTGTATCCGTTGCAACCAACAACACGGGCTACACCGGCTCAGGATTTGCCGACTACCCGGGTTCTCAGGGAGCCGGGGTAAAGCTCACCTGGACAGTGAACGCCAGCACCGCAGTTACCCGCGATCTCCACATCCGCTATGCGTTGGGGAATGCCACCGCCCGGCCACTTAATCTCTACATCAATGGAGGTTCCGCCACCTTGCTGAATTTTACCGACACTGGTGCGTGGACGACCTGGGTGGATCTCACCGTCTCTAATGTGTCACTCGCTGCGGGCGTGAATACCATCGAACTCGTTGCAGACGCTGGTAGTGCGGGAGCTAACATCGACCATCTCCGCTTACTCCACCCGGATGCGGGCGGCTCTCCCACCGTTACCGCCTTCACCCACATCGTTTACAATGCGCCGACGGCTCTCTCGCCTACCAGTAGTCAGGCTATGCTGCTCGATGGCGCTAAGGTTTGGGCTGTTAATCCGGATGCCGACTCTGTCACCGCCATCAATGCCCAGACGCTTGCCAAAGAGGTGGAGATTGCCGTAGGCGATCACCCCAAGGTCATTGCCAGGGCACCCGATGGTTCGCTCTGGGTTGTTTGTCAGGATTCATGGGAAATAAAGGTCATTAACCCGGCCACTGGCACCGTCACTGGCACCATTGCTCTGCCTTATGCCTCCCAGCCAGTGGGTCTTGCCTTTGCTCCGGACGGCTCAGCTGCCTATGTCACACTTCAGGCACTTGGGCGTCTGATCAAGCTGGACCCCAGCAGCCACGCCATCCTCGGCTCGCTTGATTTTGGTAGCAATGAACTGGCTGCCCGCGTGCGAGGAATTACGATTGATAGCACGAGTAGCCGGGTTTTTGTAACCCGCTTCATCTCTCTGGATACCAGTGGTGAGATCTTTGAGGTAGATGCCTCCGCGATGACGCTGACCCGCACCATCACTCTGGCCAAGGCGACGGGCACCGACACCGCGCTTTTTGCCCGTGGTGTGCCTAACTACCTTGCTTCCATTGCCCTCAGCCCAGACGGCACACGCGCCTGGGTTCCCTCGAAAAAAGACAACATCGATCGTGGCGTCACTCGGGATGGTCTCGAGCTGGATCACGATGTCACTGTTCGCGCCATCGCCTCGGCCATTAACCCCAGCACAGGTCTGGAAGATCCCGCCCTGCGTGTCGATATCGATGACTCGGACCGCTGTCACTCCTGTTCGTTTAGTCCCGTGGGTGACCTCGTCTTTATCACTCTGCCCGGCAACAACGAAGTGGCGGTGCGCAACGCTTACAACAGCGGTGCCGTCGCCACCATTACGACACAGAAAACACCCAATGCCACCGTGATCGATGCCGCTACCGGACGGCTCTACGTGCATAACTTTATGTCGCGTAGCGTCTCCGCCTACGATGTGAATGACCTCCTCAATGGCGGGAACAGCTACACCCTGCTCGGCCATACCCCCGTTGTCACCACTGAGGCTCTCAGCGTGGAGGTGTTGATCGGAAAGCAGCATTTTTATGATGCCACCTCCGCCCAGATTAACTTGGCAGGCTACATGAGTTGTGCTTCGTGCCACCTCGATGGCTCGAACGACGGTCGAACCTACGATTTCACGGCCCCCATGGGTGAGGGATTCCGTAATACCATTGACCTCCGAGGACACGCTGGAAATAAACATGGCCGCCTTCACTGGACGGCTAACTTTGATGAAATTCACGACTTCGAGGGTCAGTTACGTCTTTTAGGAAAAGGTAGTGGGTTGATGGCTGAGAGTGATTTTAACTCAGGCACTCGGTCCCAGTCTCTCGGAGATCCCAAGAATGGCTACAGCGCTGACCTCGATGCTCTCGCCGCCTATGTGACCTCTCTGGACACCTTTGCCCCCAGTCCCTTCCGCCAATCCAATGGCACCCTCACCACCGATGGTGCAGCCGGTAAGATTCTATTTAATAACCTAAACTGCTTTTCCTGCCACGGCGGCGAAGATTTCACCGACAGTGCCCTAGGCTCCCTACACGATGTAGGGACGATCAAGCTCACCTCAGGCCAGCGGATGGGAGGCTCTCTTACTGGTTTAGACACACCGACCTTACGCGGTATATGGGAGACGGCTCCTTACCTGCATGACGGCTCGGCCGCCACGCTTCTGGATGTGATTAGTGCTGCTAACTTGACGGATGAACACGGTGTGACCAGCGGGCTAAGCTCGACTGAGAAAAACCAACTGGTCTCCTATCTGCTCCAAATTGACGGTATCGAGCCAGGTGCTACCCCTGCTACGGGTGTTGATTCACCTACCTTTACCACCTACATCTCCGGATACCCGCTCGCCGGTGCAGATGCCACTCCCGGTGCCGATCCTGATGGAGATGGATTTAGTAATCACGATGAGTGGATGATGGGGGAGTCCAGCCCCACCGATGCTAGCAAACGACCTTTAACGCTCGCAGACATGGTCGATGATAATGGTGAGTCGTTTCTGGAGATCTCATGGCTGCACCGCACAGGCGGTGTATGGAAAGGTAAGGACTACATCCTAGGTGGCTCGGCCTACCAGCCACAGGCCAGTCATGATCTTGTTTCTTGGAATGGTAGCATTCAGACCGTGTCTAATCCCGCAGGTTTGCCGACCCCTCCTGACGGGTTTGAGTGGGCCACCTCCCGGTTCACGGTGCCACTTCAGAATGAATCTCGCTGGTTTTTACGCTTGATGTTTGTCGAGTAACCCTAGCGGTCTGCGGTCCATGTCGATTTTGTCCTTTCTTATGAAAACACCCTATTTTTATGCTAAATAACATGGACTTTCCACTCGAATTTGTGTAATATGCATTTGTTCGTAGAGGTGATTGCCTGTTAATGCAGGATCTGGCTTAGGCCATCATTGATCGGATATCCATTGGAGATGGTGTTTATTATTAGAGCTGCCGTCATCCTTCCCAACCCAAAATACAACAATAACACTAAGGCATACAATTAGATGAAAACACGACACATATTAACGACGGGAGTGCTTGCAGCACTCATCACTACCTCCGCTCAGGCGGCGACA